>JABMRP010000808.1 GCA_013202535.1 Planctomycetota bacterium | reverse complement strand
GCGTCAAAAGCAGCCAGCCTTCGGGGGTTTCCAGTGGTGAGCCGCAGTTGCCGATTTGGATGAACTCCCAGGGATGCTTCGGCGTTCGGTCGTTTCCATGAGTTGTGGCAATATCCGATGGCCGTTATAAGCCGTGTAGGTGCCGAAATAGGTCACCGAGCCATCGTCGTCGACAAAGCGGACCATCCGTACGGGAATTCCGGGACACAATACCCGTTTCGGTAAGTTAGGGAATTCCCGGATGAACAATATCTTCACCCCATCGCCCGGCGTACCGCGGCGCGGGTCTTTTCCAGGCCCGTCTTGGCCACGGTCAGCGGGTCTTGCTTCCAGTAGTCGCGGTTGAACAGCTCCAGCGAGAGCATGCCGCGGAAACCGGCCCCGTGCATGATGCCCAGCAGTTGCTTGTAGGGACATACGCCGTCGCCGGGAAAGACGCGGTGGCTGTCGCTGATCGTCTCGCGGGGCGGGTCGTCGGGATAGTCGTTGATATGGAAGACGTGCATCGCCCGGCCGTTGACCATCCGCAAACCCTCGAACCCGCCGCCGCTCTTGTAGAGGTGATAGGCATCGAGCAGGAGACACGCGTCGGGATGGGCCGCTTCGGCGGCGACAAAAACCGCTTCGGACAGCCGGCCCATCGTCTTCGCCGAACCCCAGATCTCCAACTGCGGCACAACGCCCATCTCGCGGCCCAATTCCAGAACGGCCCGATAACGCTCGCCGATGGCGCGCAGGTCCATGCCCGTGGCACTGTGGGCACCGGCCGGCGGCGCGGCCACTCGGAGGCCGCCGATTTGGGCGAGCATGTCCATGTCGCGTTTCATTTCTTCCATGCCTTCGGCCCGTTGTGCGTCGTCGTCGACGATCCATCGGGGGAATCCCATGGCACTTTCGACGGAGAGGCCCGCGTCGGCGATCTTCTTCTTCAGATCCGCGAGTTTGCCGCCCTCTTCGACATAGCGGCGGAGGTTGCGCATCCACGGCTCGATACCCCGGTAGCCGGCCTCGGCGGCGATCTCCACCTCCCGCTCGATCGTGAGTTTGTGGCCCATCAGCGTGGCCGTGTTGAGACAGTAGCCGAACGGCTCGGCCGGATTCTCCTCTTCCGGCGCCGCAGTCGCGGTCGACGCTGTGTCGGCTGACACGGCCACGGCCGCACCCAGGCAAGCGCCCGATCGGGCGATCATTTCACGTCGCGAAAGTTGGTCGTTCACCGTTTCCTCGCTTGCTGGGTGATCCATGGTTACGTCTCTTTGCAGCCATTTTGCGGCACGAGGGGCCCCTTTGCAAGCGCCGCTCGGCTGGCCAGCCGTCCGGCCCCATGATAGAATTACCACAGTGAGCTGAGCAACGACCCGGTCCTGCGGTTACTGCGATCCGGTGGAGACACCATCGTTGAGCATCGCTGTTGCCCCGCTGTCGTCTTCCACGACGGCCCACCCCCTGCGAGAGTGGCGGAATTGGCAGACGCGCTGGATTTAGGATCCAGTTCCCAAAAGGAGTGGGGGTTCGAGTCCCCCCTCTCGCATCTTTTATCTCGGCAGGGATTCGTCTCGATAGATATCCGCCATGTGGACGACGCGGTCGGCGATCATCCGGCGGAGTTTCACCGGGCTGAGCACCTCGGCCTGATCGCCGTAGCCGAGGATCCACCAGGAAATCTCTTCCAGCCCCGAAACCTTCACGCGGAAGTCGAGGGTGCCGTCGTCGTTGAAGGTTGTCTGTTGGGTTTTGTGCCAGGCGACCTCGGCCACGTTTTGGGCCACCATCTTGCTGAAGCGGATGACGACGTCGGCATCGGGACCGGAGATCAGGTGCCAGGCGTTGCGCAGATAGCGATCAATCGAGAACCCTTGCGGGATCTCGAAGTGATCGTCCAGCACCTCCAGCTTCCGAATCCGGCCGACGTTGAACGTGCGCGTACTGCGATGCAGGGAAGACCGTCCGATCACGTACCAACTTCGCCGGCTAAACAGCAGCCGGTAGGGATTCAGCCGGGTGCAGATCTCCTCCCATTCGGTGAGGCTCTCATAGTGGATCCGCACGCACCGACGGCGGGAAGCCGCCTCCAGCAACCGCTCGTAGGTCGATTCATGCCCGAGCAGGGGATTCGTCGGAACCGGCAGGATCTCAATGGCGTCGCAGGCGGCGCGCAACTGGTCGCGCAGGCCGGCCGGGAGGGTGCTCTCCAATTTCAACGCGGCGCGCCGGGCCGAAGAAGGGTAAGGCCGATCCGTCGCCCAGTTCGTGACACAAGACGATCAGCGCCAGCGCTTCTTCGGCGGTGAAATTCGTGGGCGGCAGGAAGTTGGCGGCGGGAATCCGATAACGCTGCTGGTCCTCGTCGAACACCAGCGGGATGCCGGCCGTGCGCAACGCATCGAGATCGCGAAAGACCGTCCGCCGGCTTACTTCGCACGCCTGGGCCAGCGACTCAACGTTTTGCCGCCTTCCAGACTGGAGCAGGCCGATGAGCTGAAGCAGACGGCGGATTCTGGAAAGGTTCATGGGAGGTTTCCGGTCGGGCGGTCCCCGGTCCGCTGATGGCTGGGCTGCTGATGGCTGGGCTGCTGACGGCTGGGCTGCTGACGGCTGGGCGGGAGTCGACTTCCTCGTAGCCGGCGTGGCGTACGTCGCGTTGCCCAACGGGTGTCGGCTGTGTGGCGGCAACCGTCAAGTCGGCCAGGGCGTCGAAGTTCAACTCCGTCGATTTTCTCGTCGTTTCCAGGGATTGCCGCCGATCACTGCGACCCAGCGGCTGAGATCGCTCGGAACCGGCCGGTGCGTCGAAAACCGGGCGCGGCGTGGGGATGGTCTCGGGGCCCATTCCCGAATCCATGTCCGCCCGTGTCGGCCACGGACCGGAGTCCGACTCGATCACCATTCCATCCATGTCCCCCGGGAAAAACTGTTCTTCCGCCGTAAACTGCGCGTGGGGCCCAAGGCTGAATGCGTCGGGACGCGTGAATCCGTAGTCGATGAATGTAGCGGCGTCGCGAGCCCGGGCGCGTCGCTGGGCGTCGAAATAGGCCTTGCACGGCCACGGCCCTTCGGCCAGGGACACGTTATTGTACTCCAACAACGATCCTTTGCGGAAGTGAACGTCGATAATGGCGACGTTGTAATTGATCAGGGCGGCGAAATACTCGCTCTCGGCCTCGGCCACGCGGCGCTGAGCGTCGAGTTGCTTGTCGAGCCAATCCGGGCCGCTTTGCTGACCTCCGGCGCTGGGGGCTTCTCGCCAAAGGATCTCGGCAACGTCATACTGTTTTCGGGCCGCTACCCAGCGATTCAAATTCGTCTTGCAGAGTTCATACTGGGCAGCCAATTCCCGCATGGCATGGCCCAACTGATGAGAAACCTCCGCTTCCTGTTCTCGCAATAGGGCTTTGGCCTTGGTCAGATTCGCCTGGGCAAATCGCACCCCGGAGCGTTCCTTGCGGAACCCCAGGGG
>JABMRP010000807.1 GCA_013202535.1 Planctomycetota bacterium | reverse complement strand
TCTCCGGCCCGGGCAGCCTCGACCGAGGCATTCAGAGCCAGCATATTCGATTGAGTAGAAATTTCGTTGACGGTGGCAATGATCTCACCAATCTGCTGCGTTTGTTCTGAAAGGGCAACGATATTCTCGGCAATGCCCTCCACCCGCTTCGGGCCCACTCTTCCGCCGAGCATTCTCGACCAGAATCCGCCGCATCGCCTCCGCCGCCGCCCCGAAGAAATGTCCACGGCCGTTCCAGTGCTGGGCCTTTTCGACATCCACCAGCCGTAGATAGGCCTCGTGGACCAGGGCCGTGGCCTGAAGCGTCTGCCCCGGCTTTTCCTGAGCCATCTTCGCAGCGGCCAGCTTCCGCAGCTCTTCATAGACCAGCGGCAGAAGCTGTTCGGCGGCCTGCGGATCGCCCTGTTCGATGGCGGACAGGATCCTGGTGACGTCGGTCATGGGATGGCCCTGCTTTCCGGGGGATTGCATCGCAGCCCATCATACGCGAATGGCTGGAGATTCACAATTCGGCCAGCCAGCGGCAGCGGGAAGGTGAACGCGATGCGCGACCTCCGGGTGCGAGCGCGTCCGCTTACGCGAAACGTCTCCGAGAAATCGGAGTATCGGTTTTCATCAGGTTCATCCCTTGCTTTGATCGGTTCGCGGAACGGGCAGTTGTCAGGCATCATGCGTGGCCTCCCTGCCTGCAACCGTTGCCCTGTATGACATGGGTTTCAGCCTGCACTGGTCGGGCAGCGCAAGACGTGTTCTCGGGTCAAGCCCCTGGGGATCGACTGGGGCATGGGCCCATTCTAGCGGGATGACGCTTGGGAGTCACCACGTACGGAAGGACACGGCACGGCATCTGGGTGCCCGCCCATCTATCGCGCCTCCTCCCCCGGCGATAGAATGACCTGGGACGCAATCCCAGGGGGTTGCTACGCGCGACGTGACTGGGGGTATCCATGAAACTCGGGCTACTCGCGGACATCCACGAGCACAACGACGACCTCCGTGCTGCCTTGGACATGAAAGAGATCGCAATGAAGACCTTCGATGAAGAGCAGGCAGCCACAGCCGAAGTGGTTGTAAGGGGAACCGTCGCCGCTGACGCCGCAGGTCCGGAACGAGGCGGGTGGTTGACGCGGATCGTTTCCGTGCCCAAAGATGAATACAGCGCCGTGGTGCTCTTCGAGGACGGGAAGAAGGTGAAGACACTGGAGTGTGCGTCCAAGACGCTCAAGACATCGCCGTGAGAATCATCTGGCAAATCGACCCCGGCCATGACCGACATCAAAGGTGACCGGCTGTACGTAAACCTGGGCGCTTCCCAAGTCAGGCGGAGGCTCAAGGGGTACGGATTTGGCGTGCGGAAGGTCTTCAGCGACGGTAAGAATCGGGCCGTGATCATCCACACGGCCACGGGAGACCACCTCCGTGAACTGGCAGCCCTGTTTCAAGATGTGATCGAGTCGCCGGACGAGGCCGAGTAATCGCCTACGTGTAAGACCGTTTGACCAGAAGAAAGGTCCAGCCTATGCTTCTCTCGCGACGTAAACTGTTGCAGCACGCGGTCGGCAGCGCCGCGGCAATCGCGGTCCCCGCAAGGTTCACCCGTTCGCTGCGAGCAGCGGAGCCGACGGCCGTGAAATCGCGCCCCGACGTCGTGATCCACGAGGGGACGTACCCGGGCTGGCCCTGGATCACCGCCGGAGCGGACGGCACGCTGTACTGTGTGTTTCGGGAGGGCACGATTCACGGCTACTCGCCCGTGGGCAAGGCCATGCTAACCACCAGTACCGATCGGGCAAGGACCTGGTCGCCGGCCAGAGTCATCGTCGACGCGCCGCACATGGACGACCGCAACGTGGGAATCGTCGAGTTGCCGAACAAGGACCTGCTCGTCACTTACAACACCTACAGCAAGGCGCTCGAATCTGCGGCCATGACGGTCCGTTCCGCTGACGGCGGCCAGAATTGGTCGAAACCGCAACCGATCGGCCAACCGAATACGCGGACCAAGGCGGCCGTCCTTCCGCTCGCCGACGGTACCTTACTACTACCTTTCTACGTGGCGCCCGGCAACGGGTCCCTGGCGGCATTGTCGTCCGATCACGGCGCCACGTGGAAGGTGGTTCGCCTGCCCGATGCGGATGGTTTCGTCGGCGACGAATGGGACGCGCTGGAGGTCGAGCCGGGGCGATTGATCGGTATTGTCCGAAACAGTCATCGCGAGACCGACGGGACTTTCTGGAAGACGGAGAGCCACGACGGCGGCCTGACATGGGCGGTACCACGACCGACGAACGTCCGCAGCCGGCGACACCCGTCACCGGCCCAGATCACCCGCCACGGCAAGACGCCGATCCTGATCTACTCCGACCGTCGAATGGTCTCGGTCTCCGCGGTACGCACATCCGATCCTGAATTCCTCCGATGGGACGTCGAGCATCGGCTGCCCTGCTACCGCTACGACCCGGACGAGAGCCCGATCCCCGATGCCAGTTATCCGGTCTCGGTGCAGATCGGCCCCCACCAGCGTTTCATCGTCGACTACGAGATCCGTGCGGATGCAAAACGCATTGCCGGCTATTTCGTTTCCATCCCGGAGGGCTGGTAACCCCCAAGCCCCATCGATTGCCGCCGGTGGGGCTTCTCATGGGACCGCGGCCACTCCCGCCCCAGTGCTTGACACGGCCCGCCGGTTCGCCCAAAATTGACGCCAGTCGGCTCGATGCGGGAGGGAAAGGGCCTTGTGCTGAAGATGTGAGGCTCGTCCAGCCGGCGACCGAGGGCGGAATCGTACTAACGCCGTCCAGACCGGAACCAAAAGACTCAGCAGAGAACGAGGAGACGCATGAAGATCGCTCTACCGTCAAACGGCACGGAAGTCGATGAGCATTTCGGCCATTGCCAATGTTTCACCATCTTTGACGTTGATGACGAGAACAAGATCGTATCGGAAGAGACGTTGACTCCCCCGCCCGGCTGTGGATGCAAGTCGAGCATCGTCCCCCAACTGGCAAGTATGGGGGTTTCGGTGATGCTGGCTGGAAATATGGGCGGCGGGGCCGTGAACATCCTGGCAAGCAACGGGATCAAGGTCGTCCGAGGCTGCACCGGTGACGTGCATGAAGTGGCTCAGGCGTGGTTGGCGGGGAAGGTCGATGATTCGGGGGTCGGCTGCCAGTCCCACGGTCCGGAGGGTTGCCCCGGGCATTCGTAGTCGGCTTCCACGGTCGGCTACGGCGCGTGGCTGTTACGCTTCTACCGATCCACACATCCAACACTCTTTCTCACGCCAGGCTGCCTTCGTTGCCAACAAGTGGTCCGGCTTTTTGCTGCGCCATGGCCGCAATCGCACCGCGGATCACGATGACCCCCACGAAAGGCATATCGATGGTGAGGCGATTCTTCTTACGGGTGGCCGTTTTCACTCTACTGACGACCGCACCTGCAATCGGTCCGCAAGCCCGGGCGGACGACTGGCCGACATGGCGCCACGACCGGCTGCGGACGGGCGTGACGAGTACACGGGTAGACCCGCCGCTGGAGCAGGTATGGGCGTTTCGCTCGCGGCAGGCGCGGCTCGCACCGAAGCCGAAGCACTCTCCGCACCAGGCGAAGTATCCTTGGCTCACTTGGTACACGCTTCCGATCAGCGCGGCCGGCGACGGGCTGTTCTTCAATAGCGCGGCCGACGGCCGGACCGTATGCCTCGACGCGGCCACCGGCAAGGTACGGTGGGAGTTCGTCGCGGGCGCGGCGGTGAACCGTACGCCGATGATCTGGGAGGACAAGGTCTACGTCGGCAGCGACGATGGGCACGCCTATTGTCTCGACGCCAAGACGGGCACGCTGGTCTGGAAGTTCAAGGCCGCACCGGCCGACCGCTGGCTCCTCGCGTACGGCAAGCCCGTGTCGGTCTGGCCGATCCGCACCGACGTGCTGGTGGACGACGGCGTTGCGTATTTCGGCGCCGGCGTTTTTCCGCACGACGGGACGTTTCTGTACGCCGTGGACGCACGAACCGGCCGCTTGCTCTGGCGAAACGGCACCCAGTGCGAAACCGGCTGGCGCGCAAGCATGGCCCCGGCCGGACATCTGTTCGTCAGCAAGGAGTCGATCTGGGTGCCCAAGGATTGCTGGGGCTATTTCCTCAACTGGGGCACGCTGGTCTCGTTCGACCGCGCCACCGGCGGGCCGATGCGAACCGCCCCCGACAAGGACGAGTTGCCCGAGTGGCCCAACCTGACGAGGGCCTTCTGGCCCGTCTTCGGTGTTCGCAAGGGCGATGTCCGGTACTTCGGCTCATACGCCGCGAAGATCGACGAGCAGGATCCGAACCAACAGACCCAGCTCTGGCGCGAGGACGTTGCCCAGCGCTGGACCGACGTCGACTCGGTGCTCTCCGTCCGGTACAAGAGCCCGGTGTTCTTCCGCTACGATCCGGATCTGTCAACCGTGGTCCATGCCGGCGGTGTGCTCTATTACACCGCGATGGATTTAGATCCGCAACAAGGAACCGGCTCGGGCATCTACGCGCGCGACCCGGCCAGTGGTGAGCTGCTGTGGTCGGCCGAGATCGCCGAGCGGGCCAATCAACTTATCGTCGCGGGTGGACGACTGTTCGCTGCCACCCGGCAGGGCACGATCTACGCCTTCGCACCCAAGGGGGCCAAGAAACACGGCCTGATCGAGGAGGCCGTCGACGCGGGTGCGGCCGTCGATGGAGGTGGTTCGGCAGCGGCGATCATCGAACAGACGGGGAAGAAAGCCGGTTACGCGATGGTGGTGGATTGCAGCAACGGCGGGCTCGCCTTGGAGTTGGTCAAGCAGACGGAACTGTACGTGGTCGCCGTGTTTCGCGACGCGAATGAGGCGGCCGCCGCCCGTGAAATGTACGCCCGCCAGGGGCTACACGTCTCGCGTATCGTCGCGTATTACCAGGCGCCCGGCACGAAACTTCCCTTCCCATCGTTCTTTGCCGACCTGATCGTCTCGGAGGCGGCGGTCGGTGGCGGGGCCTTGCCGGAAGACACCGAAGACCTCAACCGCATGCTCAAACCGATCCGTGGCGTGGCGCTGATCGGCGGCCGACAGAGCGAGGAAACGCTCAAGGAGTGGATCGCCGCCACAAAGCAGACCGACTGGGCGATCGTCAAGGCTGGTGGCGTTTGGGCCAACCGGGTCCGCCCGCGACTCGAAGAGGCCGGTGGGTGGTTCCACGCTTATGGCGACGCGGGCCACTCGAACTGTAGCCGGGACGGTGCGCTGAAGCCGCCCCTGGGCGTCCTATGGTACGGTGCGCCCCATCTGGAAGAAGGCAGCGGCAGTCCGGCCGGCGATTCACGGGTCGTGGACGGCGTGCTTCTGCTCCCCGAAGGCACGACGCTCATCGCATACGACCAGTACACGGGCCGCGAGTTGTGGCGTCGCGAGGACGGCCACACCGATTCGGTGGCCGCTCCGGGGAGTCTGTTCCTGCGCTACCTTGAGGTCGTCGCCAGACTCGATCCGGCAACCGGGGAGACCCTCCAGGAGTATCATCCGCCGTTTACCGACGGCAAGTGGAACACGATGGCCACGGACCGCGACGGCAAGACGCTCTACCTTGCCGCCGGTGGCGAGCAGTGGAGCCGCACCCTGGCGATAGACGTCGCCAGTGGGAAACCACGCTGGACCCTCGGCGGGCCGGAACAGGAAAAACAGTGGGGCGCCTGGAGCGCCATCGGCCAGGGGTATGTCTACTTCGCGGGTGACGTCGCCCAGGACGCCCAGCGGGAAGAAGTCGTTGCCGAGATGCGGGCGTACCTGAAGGCAAACGACCCGCAGCGCCTTGAGGAATTCGAGAAAGAACTGGACCAACACGAGTTCCGCACGTTTACCACCGTCGACGCGAAGACGGGAAAAATCCTCTACACGCACGCGATGGACGCCACCAACTGTGGCGGCAACTGGCTGCCGGGCGTCGGATACGGCGGCGGCCGGTACGCCAGACACTACAACCCGGTCGTCCACGGCTGCACCATCGCCCAGAAGGACGTAATCATCTTCTGCACCGCCAGCGGCGCCGACAAAGGCTGGCAACAGTGGCCCGCCGGTGCCTACCGCCAGCGCAGCATCGCGGTCCACGACGGCGCCACGGGAAAGCTTCTCTGGAAGAAACCGGCCGACTATCGCACGCGACCGGTCGTTGTGGACGACACGATTTACGCCGAGCCCTGGGCGTACGACCTGACCACCGGCGAGCGGAAGACGCGGATTCATCCGATCACCGGCAAGCAAGCCGACTGGGCCTGGTGCCGCAGTGACAAACAATGCGGGATATTCTGCGCATCGAAGCACTTCCTCTTCGGCCGCTCGCTGGGCGTCGGTTACCACGATCTATTGACCGATCAAGGACTCTACACGTTCTACCACAGCCGCATGAGCTGCTCGTTCGACGCGTTGAGTGGCGGCGGTCTGATGATCAAGCCGCCCATGGCCGTCTACTGCCAATGCTCGTGGTCGCTGCCGTTCACCGTCGCCCTGGGGCAAGTACCCACGCAACCGACCGTGGGACAGACGTTCGCACAACCGGGCCCTGTCCTGCCGGTCAAGCATCTGCACGTCGACTTCGGCGCCACGGGCGACCGCCGCGACGTGCAGGGCAACCTTTGGCTGAAGCCCCAGCGAGCCGCGGGACACAAACTCCTGCTGGGGTTCAAGCTGACCACGACCATGTACCCGGGCGGAGAAGACGTACGCCGCAACTCCCTGTACACGCCGATCAAGAACGCGGACGCGCCGTTCGTGTTCGCCACGGCCGTGCGTGGGCTGAAGCAGTGCGTCGTTCCGGTCACGGAGTCCGCGGACGGCGGAGGCGTTTTCAAGGTCCGTCTGGGTTTCGCCGCCCTGCCTGGCGATCGGCCGGGCGGGCGCGTGTTCGACGTGAAGCTCAATGGCAAGACGGTCTTGAAGGATTTCGACATCGTCAAGGAGGCCGGCGGGCCCGATCGCGCCGTCTGGAAGGACTTTGTCCTCGGCCTTAACGGAGACCTGATCCTCGATCTGGTCGCCAAGCCGGACGAACCCACCGCGGAGCAAATGCCCCTGATCAACGGGCTGGTGATCCGGCGGCGGGAAAGGTAGACGTTCTCGCCGGAGTCCGCCAGTCCTGGGCTATCGCACTACGTTCCCCGCACGCTCAGGAGGGAACCCGCCCGCGCAACCGGAGTGAAAACCGTGGACTGGACAGCCGGTGTTGCGGGAAACAGCAGCGCGAGTTTACCAGCGGACGCCCGAGTTCCAACCGTCGTTCTTCCGCCCGCTCAGTCGCTTCTCGCGAGTTGTCAGCTTGTCTTTGAGCGAAGTGATCCGTTTCTTGATCGCAATGCGCGTCAGCAGCGCCACTTTGTCGGTTCCGAGTCTCGTCATTGCCGCGGCCTTGTGATTATCCACGGTGTTTGGCGCTAACCCCAGGACTGCCGCCGCTTCCTTCACGGTACAGCCCAGGCTAAGCAAGCGGACGACTTCTTCTTGTCGTGGGGTAAGGCGAACAGCCATGGCCGACTCCAGAAAAGGACCAGGAAACAGGGAACCTGAGTACATCATAGCAGGGCGGACGGTCCGAAGAAACCACCCCGGCACAAACGGCGTAAAACGTCGCCCGCCCGGAGTCCGCCCGTGCCGGGCTAGCGCAATGCCGCCTGTTTTCCCCGGCGTAGGTTATCCTTCTCGAACGATTCGGATCGGACGAATATCCCGAAACACTCGATGTCCGATCAATCTTTCTGTTTGCCGAGCATCTCCGCCATGGCCCAGCCGAGCAAATTGCCGACCTCCATATGGGTTTCGGCATTGTGGTTATAGTGATAGCCCGCGCCGCTGGGGGAAACCAAGCTGTCGCGCCAGAACGGGCGGGCATCGATCGCCGCCACGTTGCCCTTGAACTCCGGGTACTTGCCCGCGTCGTCGATGAGATGCGGATACTTCTTCTGTTGTTTCACCGCATGGGAAAGCGTCCCGTTTTGGTCTTCCGGGTCAATCCTGCCGAAGCCCAGCATGTTGGACTGGCCCAACAAAATGAACACCTGGACCGGTTTGTCCATTGCGGCCGCTTGGGCATCCGGAGCCGGCAATTGTTGTTTCGGATCGGTATTGATCTTCTCCTGCGCGGCCACGTTGCCGACGACCATCGCCATCGCCGCCAGCAAACATACCACGGCCAGTAACGTCTTCTTGTTCATCCCATTGTCTCCCGTAGCACCATGATGTAAAACAACACGCATTGGGTGTGTTGGTGTCGCGGTGTGTGTGGTTGCCAAACCGACAAGTCACCGGCGCGGAGACGGAGGGAACAAGCTTGATACTTTGTGGTTCGGGCAGTAGGTGGATCAATCCCCGTTTGACGAATGACCGCTTTGCGGTGCGAATCGTTCGCCGCTCGAACCACATTTCGACCTTGGAGACCATTTCGCGGAAGGTCTCTCGCTGGAGGGCAGGATCGGCCTCGTGTAGCCGGAGCAAACGTAGCTGCGATTGGTGTACTCGGGATGGCCGCGGTAGTTTCGCAGGATGCCAATCATGGAACTCCCGCAATGGGCGCACTTGAGTAAACCGGCCAAGCGGTACGGGTTGTGCTTCGACTTGTAGGGAGACGTGTTTCGCGGCCTCTTGGATAGCAACTGCTGACACCTGTCGAAGGTCGCTTTCTCGACCAGGGGCTCGTGATTGTCGGGGATGACAATGGGGTTCTTGCAGGTGCGGTACCCTCGGGCCTTGCGTGTATTGGGGCCTTTCACGATACCGTCGGCCGTGGCGTGGTGATATCGACCATCGGGGTTCTTTGGCCACGTCCACACCCCAAGGTAGAGATCATCTGATAGGTACTTTCGGATGCGAGTGAATCGCCACATCTTCCCAGCGGGCGCCGGGATCTTCCCCGAGTTGAATTTGTCCGCCAACTCGCGTAGGCTCGTGCCGCCGCTCGCGTACTCGTCAAAAATGCGGCGGATGATCGGAGCCGTTGAGGGGTTCGGTACAAGCCGCTTCTGTTCGATCATGTACCCGTAGGGTGGAGTGCCGCCGGTCCACTCGCCACGCAACGAAGCGGCCATTTTGGCGCGGAGTACGTTTCGGGAGAGGTGGGTAGATGACGCAGCGATTCGACCCAACCAAACGAAAAGCCCCGCCAGCCGACCAGACCAGCGAGGCTTTTGTCGGCCTAACCTGTCGCGGGCCGACTCACCTCCGCTTCCGCCGGCGCCAGCCGCAGAGGCCCAGACCGAGCAGGCCGAGGGCGGCGAGGATCAAGGTCGACGGCTCGGGCACGCCGATGCTCAGACGCAGGGCGTCGCCGTCGGGTCCTCCCCGAATGATCTCCGTCTTCCAGAACGTGGCGGGGGCCACCAGTTGTGCGTCGCTAAAATCGAAACCGACGTCCCGCAGGTCGGCGTTGGTGATCCCGCCGTCGGCCGTGAGGATGTCGAAAAAGTCGCCGCCCTGGACGTCAAGCGGGCCGAAGCTACCGAAGAAGTTGACGTCGACCGTTCCATCCAACGTGGCGGGGCCGGTCACGTCGATCCAGTCGTAACTGGTTCCCTGCTCGGTCCCGCCGATCTCGGCGAGCATGGTGCCGGCCTGGCTGTAGTCGCCGCCGACGTTCAACCGGCCGGGCGAGCCACCCGCGGACAGGGTGCCGAGGGCCTCCACGGTGACCGGGCCCACCGACCCGCTCATCATTAGCGTGCCTTCCTGGACGTCGACCGGGCCCGCGATCTGGTTGGCGCCGGAGAGGACCTGGGTGCCTGCACCGCTCTTAATCAGGCCGATCGCGCCGGCTGCGCCGCTGTCCGTGATCGTGCCGCTGAAGGTGGTGCTGCCACTGCTGGGATTGAGGGTCAAGGTCAGCGGGGAGGCGTTCGCGCTATTGATGACGGCACCGCCGGCGCCGGCGTAGTCGGCCAGCGAGGCGACGGTCTGGTTGACGCCGTTGAGGTCCAGCGTGGCACCCTGGGCGAGGGAGACGGCGGTGGTGGCTGGCAGCCCATTGTCGCCGGTAATTCCCTTGGTGGCCACGATGGCGTTGTACCATTGCTCGGCCATCCAGTTATAGCCGGTGTCGTTGGGATGCAGGTTGTCGGGCAAGGCGTTCGCCGGGTAGTTCGTGTTCAGGTCCACGAGGTAGACGTTGCCGCCGCCCGCCTGCTTGCTGTTGACGAGGGCGACGAGGCTTGCATTGTACGCGCTGACGAATGCCTCCTGACCGGGGATTGGTGTGATCTCGGCGACAAAGAGCGCGGCGCCGGGCGTCTGCTGGGAGACGTTGTCGATGATCTGGCCCAATTGGTCAATGGCCGCGGGCACGCCGACAACGCCGCCGCCGCGGTTGTTGGTGCCGATCATCAGCGTGACGATGTTCGGGTCCACGCTCAGCCATCCCAGTCCCCCTTGCGCCGTGGCGGTGACGCCGTTCAACACCTGGGCGACATTCCAGCCGCTGTGCCCTTCATGGTGCGTCTGGTTCACGGGGGTGGTCGGCAGGCTGCCGGGATTACTGGTCTGGCTGCCGACGTACAGGAAGGTGTATCCGTCCGCGCTCAGCAGATTGTCGAGCGGACCGCGATAACCGGCGTTCGTGCCGAGAGAGCCGTAGGTAATGGAGTCGCCCATCGGCATCAGGTTACCCAAGCCGCTGGCGGCGCCCGACAGACGCAGCGTGCCCTCGCCGATGATCGTGCTGCCGCCGTACGTGCTGTGCCCGTTGAGGGTCATCGTTCCAGCGCCGGTCTTGGTGA
This sequence comes from Planctomycetota bacterium, assembly GCA_013202535.1. Classification (GTDB taxonomy): domain Bacteria; phylum Planctomycetota; class Planctomycetia; order Pirellulales; family Thermoguttaceae; genus JABMRP01. The sequence goes on along the minus strand of JABMRP010000807.1, from coordinate 1,425 downwards.
TGCCGTAGCCGGCGCTGCCGTCGCCCACGGGCCCCAAGATCAGCGTGGTGTTGGCGGCGGCATGGAAGGTCGGATTGCCGGTGAGCGTGGTACTGCCCATGGTCAGGCTCGCGCCGCTGTCGCCGGTGACCGAGAGCGTATGGCTGCCGATGCGGAGCGGGCCGAGGGTCGCGGCGAGGCTGTTGCGGACGTCGATCGTGGAATCCGCCGTCACGTGGACGGCGTTGCCGTAGCTCTGCGTCGGCCCGTAAGCGGTAGTGCCCGTGGTGCCGCTGACGCCCATGATCCAGGAGCCACCGCCGCCCGCGGCCGAGAAGGCAATCGAGTTGAGCACCTTGACCTGATCGGCGGACGAGAGAATGATATCGGCCTGGGACAGACCTGCGTTTCCGTAATACGTGCCGCCATCGTTGGAGCGTTTGGCCAGCGAGGTGGTGATTGAATTCGCCTGCGTCCAGTCGCGCGGCTGAAAGGTGCCGGCGGTCGTCGAGCCATCGGCGAAATTCAGCGTGTACGTCGTCGTTACGGTCGCATTGCCTTTGGCGTCCAACAGGTGTAGCGAGAGGAACTGGCCGGGATCAGCGAGGGTCAGCGTCGCGGCGGTGCTGGTCATCCACAGCGAGTTGGGGCCATCGTAGGGTTCGATTTGGAAGGTCACCGCTGGATCGGCGGCCGAGGCGAAGTTGCCACCGGTCGGCAAGCCATTGACGCCCCCGTTGTGTGATGCGCCCTTTTCATAATAGACCCAATCGTTCAGGATGGCGTCGGTCCCGCCCGTCGCCGTCGGTTCCGAGTTGGCCCAGATGAAATCCCGGTTCCAACCGGTCACGGTCAGGGGTTGTTCCGTCGGATTGAGCACGCCCATTTGGCCGGTCAGTCGGAGCGTGCCGCCGGTCATCGTGACCGCGCCGGAGCCCAAGGGCGTGGCGCCCGAGTTGGCCGATACGGCCAGGGTGCCGCCGCTGACGGTCGTTCCGCCGGCGTAGGTGTTGGCGGCCGAAAGCGTCAGGGTTCCGCTGCCCTGCTTGACTAGCGACAGTGGGGTGCCGCCCGAAGACTGGATGACGGCAGAAATCGTTAGCGAGTCCGTTGCCGCGGGAGTATTGACGGTGAATACGGGGGTGTTGTTGGCGCCGTTGGCGATCGTGCCGTTGCCCGACAGCACATTGATCGCCGAATTCCCGGTGGCGGTGGTTGTCCCACCAAATCCGAACGACCCCCAACCGGCTCCGTAGTTGTCGTTCCCGTTGATCGAAATGGTCGCGCCGTTCAGGGTCAGGTTGCTGAAACAGGTGACGAAGTTGGACGAGAGGATGGTGCCGCCGGGATTGACCGTCACGGCAGGCATCGAAGCGGTATTGAGTCCAAAGGTGTTATAGCCTGCAAACCCCAGCGTTGCCCCGTTGTTGACGACGACGTTCGGAT
>JABMRP010000806.1 GCA_013202535.1 Planctomycetota bacterium | reverse complement strand
AGTGTTAGCACGTCTGTCTCCTCGAATAGGGTGGTTGTGGTCGCCGGCTCATCGACAAGGTCAACGCTGTTCACGTCGATGATCTCGACGACCGCTGTTTCGTCTTCATTCATTTCAACAACCGCGTTATGGCTCAGGCCGAACTTGCGGCCCGCAGACTCGGTCACAAGCTGCGCCATTGGGTGGCTCTGCTTGATGCGCAAGTCGCCGAACAATCCGAACCCGCCCTTACGGTCGCCGCCGGCACGAATGTTCGCCAGCGAACCGAAGTGATCGACCAACTGCCGGGAGCCCCGTCGCTTCTCCGGATCGGTCGGATGGAAAATGAACACCGCCGCGCCTTCGTACAGCGGCTTGGCACGACTGAGCACGGCTTCCGGGTAGTCGTAGCCGTTGCGAGATTTGGTGCCGATGATCTTGACGCCTTCGATCACGCCGTTGACGACCGGCGCCCGGCTGTACTCGATTACGTGTCGGCGGACTGACATTAGCTGGTAGCCCTTTCGCTTTCGGGTTCTGGGTTGCCCTCTTTTGCCGTGTCATCTTGCGGCTCGCCTTCTGCCATGCCCAGCATTATCGACGGCGGCTCGATCGGGTCCTCTTCGATGTTCGCTTGCTCATCCTCAAAGTCGAGGTCTTCCCGCGAACTCCAAGTCTGGTTGCTGAGGATGCCCCGCTCGTTCAGCAACGCGTTGCGTTCGGTTTCCTCTTTCGCCTTCCGCGGCACGACCGGCGGCATTTCAACGGAAACCTCAAGATCATCCAGGATGTTCTCCCGGGCACCGCCAAGCAGACCAGTGACCGCCGCGTGATCCAAGACGCGCTCTACCAGCTGCTTGTACCCATTGCGGTAGAACCACTGCCGGGCTTCGCAGCCTCGCACAAAGGGCGCCTCGGCTACCAGAGCGGACGCCATATTCGCATTGCTGGCGTCACCGGACACGATCCCCTCTGGCATTTGCCACCGGGCGCCGATGTTTCTCAGGACGGCTTGCAGGACGAGGATCAACGCGGAGTTTTTCCCGCTCACCCCCAGCGGTCCGGCGGTGTACTTCATACCGGCGCTCACGTCCAGCATCCGAACTTGGTCAAACACGGTGGCCGGCATCTGCTGCCCGGTGCGCGTCGTGGTGAGTCCACCGGCACCGGCTAACCCGACCGGGTCCATGCCTTCCGGGTGTTCGCGAACCCACGCGATCGAGGCTTGGACGGTGGCGCCCTCGCGGAGATACCGCAGCAACTTCTTGACCCCGGGCAGATCGTTCGCAACCGAGAAGAAGTCGGAGATTCCCCTTTTCGCTTGCCGGTCGATCCACTCGGTTTTCAGGTGGAACACTTCGTCGGCATCATAGACCGTGTGCTGTTTGGTGGTGTCGTTGTACTGGGATACGACGTTGTACTTGATCGGTATGGAGGTATTTTCCTTGCTCGTTAGAATCCCAAACCTCCATGATGCATCGCGTCCGCTGATTCCAAGCTCTCGATTGATTTGAGGTGCTACCCCCTGCGGTTCCTTGACTTGCTCTGGCTCCACTGAGCGCAAACCCAGTGTGCCCCCGGCGGCTTCGTCCGGCTCCAGCACAAGGAACGCCTCCCCATCGCGCCGAGTGCGGCGGAACAGTTCCGGCTGCCAGGCCGGCCAGTCCACGTCACGCTGCCACTTGTCGATTACCTGCTGAGCCTTGTCTACCAGCGGATCGGACGCCGGTTTTGGTTCTCCGTCCGGGGACGCCGGGCTTTTATCAATGGCGTGCGCGGCGTCCCCGGGTTTCTTTTTGCGGACGATCTTGAAAGTGAAGCCCGTGAAAATGCAGAATTGTGTGAGCACGTCCAGAATACAAACGGCCGTTGGACACATCGCCTCTAAGATTCGGGCGGCGTCCACCAACTGCCAGTGCTGCATTTCAGTCCGGTAGTACGGCGGCAGGCCACCGTGTTGCCGGCTGCCGGGGCGCGCGGAATGGAAACCGAGCGCGGATGGATGGAAGAGATCATTGGCGGCAGAGCCCAGCCCGGCGACCGAGCCGCCGTTAGAGGCGTAGGGGTCGGAGGAAGCCCAAGCATCTTCGAGAAGCTGCTGGCCTTGAGCTCTGGCCCGGAGGTGGGCTAGAACGCGCTCTTCGCGCTGGAGTTGCAGGAGTTGCGTTTGCTCGGCAACCCGATGACGCTCGCCCAGAGTTTCGAGAAAGGTCGGCATGGTTCCCTCCATTGAGGGAATTCTACCGTTTGCCCTGCCTACTGCAATGGCATAGGT
>JABMRP010000805.1 GCA_013202535.1 Planctomycetota bacterium | reverse complement strand
TGCAAACGCTGGGCGACGAGGTATACGTTCCCGAAAACGCCCGGCATCGCGTCTCGCGGTACAAACGCGACGGCGAAATGATCGCTTCGTTCGGCAGCCACGACCGCAAACGGGCCGACGGCTTTGGCGGATGCTGCGAGCCGAAGAACCTCTGTTTCGACGCCCAGGGGAATATCCTGGCCGCCGAGTCGGGAACCCCCGTGCTGATCAAGCGGTTCTCGCCCGCGGGTGAGTTCATCGAAGTCGTCGCCCGACCCGTCTTCACCACCGGCTGTGTGCGCGTCACCATCGGCATGGACCACGCCTCGGGCCGGGTCTACATGCTCGAGGGCCGGGAGAACAAGATCCACGCCTTCGGCGACCCGCGAGAAGTGCCCACCCACCAACAGGTCGCCATCCTCTCGGCCACCGGCGAAGAAAGCAGCGGGCGGATCGCCACGCTCTGCACGGCGGCGGGCGGCAACCTGCTGGTCGCCTGCAACGGCGCGTCCGGCGGCGAAATCCGCGTGATCAACCCCGAGGGCGAGATGGTCGACACCTGGAAGCTCGACTTCGCTCCGCAGGCGATCAATACTTCCGCCGACGGCACCGTCTTCGTTGGCGGCGGCGGCCAGATCGCCAAGCTCGATGCCCAGGGCAAGGTGCTGGCCACGGCCGATTCGCCCGCGGTCGAGGCGCTGATGCCCAACCCGGAGGATTTCCTCAGCGGCGGCCCCGAGTCGGCCCAAGCCAAAGCCAAAGTGCTGGCCCAGCGGGTCGCGTCGATGGAGAAATCCCTCGACGAAGATCGCCTCGCACAGCAACGCGCCATGTACGACAGGCTGATCGCCCAATACAAGGAGAAGGGCGACACCCAGCGGGCCGAGGTCTATACCCAAGCGAAGGCACAGATAAAGGAGAGGATGCTCGCCTCGGTCAATCGGTATCGCGAGCAACTGGCCGAAGCCGAAGCAGCAGCCAAGGAAGAGGCCAAGCAGCAAGAGTCGATGACGCCCGAACAGCGTGAAGCGGCGATGAAAGAGGCCGTTGAAAAGGCGCGGGAAGTGGCACGCCAGCGGGCCACCGTCACCGGGATCGCCGTCGGCGGCAAGGATGTGTTCATCTCCTGTCGCGGCCGCTCGGGCTACACCGTCTACCGCACCGACCCGTCGTTGGGCAATTCGGTGAAGATCGTCGATCGGCTCAGCGGTTGCTGCGGACAGATGGACATCCAGGCCCACCAGGGCGATCTCTGGGTGGCCGCGAATACCCGCGGTCAGGTCATACGCTACGACCGCAACGGTAAGCGGCTTGCCAGTTGGGGAAAGCTGGACCGCAAGAGCGTCGAGGGATTCGGGAGTTGCTGCAACCCGATGAACATCCGCTTTGGCAGCGACGGCATGGTCTACACCTCCGAAGCCTCGCTGGGACGCATCAAGCGGTTCACGCTCGACGGCGAGTTCCTCGGCGTGGTCGGCACCGCCAAGATCGTGCCGGGCTGTAAGCACGCTCCCATCGGCATCAGCCCCGACGGCGACCGCGTCTACCTGCTGGACATTACCCGATCGCACATCGTCACCCTGGCCAAGGACGCCCCCGACGCGGAGAAAGTGGCGTCGCGAGAGTCCACCGAACGCGTGGAAGAATGACCGACTCCCGGTGTGCCACCGGGATCTAGGCCGACAACGCTACGTTTAGCCGGCGGCGTGCCACGGGCATCTTGCCCGTGATGCGTGCCGTGCGGTGCCAGGCCCGGGCAAGTGCCGGATCTCACCGCAACACTGCCGGCCGTATCTCCTTTGGTGGTAAAGGCTTCCGCGTGGCACGGCACGCCCAGCCATGCGTGGCCGCAGCCCGACCGGCCGGTTCGCGCTGGGGTATGCCCGCCGCCACGCCATCTCCTCACCACCCCTCTTTCCTGCTCACCCTATACTTCCCCTCCTTGCCCTATTGACAACGACAGGAAAGATGTTAGGGTTACGCAATTAGCGAAGATTGTGCAGGATGTTCGGGCAACGGACTGCGAGGACGAGTGCGAGGTTTGGGGGGTATATACTGCTTGACGGTGGCACCGTCACCGTGGGCAGGAGCGTTGCGGAATCGAGACACCCGCGATGCCGGGGCGATGCCTGTGGTCAACACGAGGATTCCTGAAGCGGTGGCCCCTCTTTCACTGCAAAACACGTAAGTTGTTGGTGGCGGAACAGTTACGTCGTTGGCTTGAATGCCGACCCACCCGTTGGCATCCAACGTGCAGTTTCCCAACGTGCATCAGTCCTCTTGGAATTGAGCCCCCGTCGTTCCTTGCAGTTCGAGGATTGCACCTTGCCCAAAGCGACCAGCAATACGAGCGCCGGAAAACCCGAGCGCCGAAAATCAGATAAGCGCGGTTCGAACGGCCGGACGCATGCCTCTCGGGCATCGTCCTCCAACGGACGGTCCGCCGAGGATCCAGACTTCGACTCCGACCAGCCGAGTCTGTCCGGCAACGGGCAGGAGACGCTCGACGCGGCCGAGTGCGAGGAAGTCGAGACGACCGGTCAGGACGACTGCATCGACGATCCGATCCGAATCTATCTCATGCAGATGGGAGAAATCCCGCTTCTGTCCCGGCCGGAAGAATTGCGCGCCGCACGAAAAATCGAAAGCACGCGGACGCTCTTTCGCCGCACCTCGCTATGCACCGATTTCGTCCTCCAGGGCGCGGTGAGTTTGTTGGAGAAAGTCCGCGACGGCCAGTTGCGACTGGACCGCACGATCGAGGTCTCGGTGACCAACACCAAGGCGAAACGCCGGGTCATGACCCTGTTGATCCCCAACTTGCGAACGCTGAACCATCTGCTAAGCCGCAATCGGGCCGACTTCCACGTGGCGATCAATCGGCGGCGGCGGATGAGCGAGCGTCGGGCGGCCTGGAAACGTCTCGTGTTGCGTCGCGTCAAGGCGGTCCGCCTGGTCGAGGAACTGGGACTACGGACGCAACGGCTGCTGCCTCTGCTGGACAAGTTGCGGCAGATCGGATCCGAAATGAAGTCTCTCGGCCAGCAATTGGAGGCGTTGCGGAGCGTCGGCGCTGGGGCCGACGAACTGGCTCCGATCCGCAAGGAACTGCACTATCTCATGGGCGTCACCTATGAGAGCCCTTCCACGTTGCGACTCCGGATCCGCCGGGTCGAACGTCTGCGACGCCGATACGACGCCGCCAAACGGGGCCTCTCCGCCGGAAACCTCCGACTCGTCGTATCGATCGCCAAACGCTATCGCAACCGGGGCTTGAGCTTCCTGGACTTGATCCAAGAGGGAAACACGGGCCTGATGCGGGCGGTCGACAAGTTTGAACACGAACGGGGCTACAAATTCTCCACCTATGCGACCTGGTGGATTCGTCAGGCGATTACCCGAGCGATCGCCGATCAGAGCCGAACGATTCGCGTCCCGGTTCACATGATCGAGTCGATGGGCAAGGTCCGCGCGGTGCGACAAACGCTGACGCAAACCGTGGGCAACGAACCGACCATCGAAGAGACCGCCGAAGCCGCCGGGCTCTCGGTCGACGAGACCCGGTGCGTGATCAAGATGAGCCGGCAGCCGCTCTCCCTCGACCAGCCCGTGGGCGACCACGAAGACAGCTACTTCGGCGAGTTTCTCGAAGACTACCGCGAGGAGGATCCGCTGTACGAGATGAACCAGGATCTGCTCAAGGAGCGAATCGCCGACGTCCTCGAAGCGTTGAACTATCGCGAGCGGGAGATCATCCGCCTGCGGTACGGACTGGCCGACGGTTACGCGTACACGCTGGAAGAAGTGGGCAAGATCTTCTCGGTGACCCGCGAGCGCGTCCGTCAGATCGAAGCCAAGGCGGTGCGCAAGTTGCAGCATCCGGTCCGTTCCCGTAAGCTTTGCGGTTTTCTCGACGAACGCATGGCCGCGGCAGCCACCGCGGCAGCCACCGCGGCAGCCACCGCGGCAGCCACCGCGGCAGCGGTCGCCGCCAGCAGCAACGGCGCATCGCTGGAGAGCACGCAGTAGGCGGGCATGACGGCCCGGCGTTTAGCCCGAACTTGTAGCCAGTTTTGGCCGTGATGGTGCTGCATCTCTCGTAGCCATAAGGAGTTATCCAAAGTCAAGCGGCCTATCTTGCCTATATTGCACCCATGTAAATAGGCGGGATGGGGTTGCAATTGTAGGA
>JABMRP010000804.1 GCA_013202535.1 Planctomycetota bacterium | reverse complement strand
CGGCCGCGAGGTGATCCTCCAGGACAAGCTGGCCGAAGACCGGCAGTCGGAAGGCGCCGCCGAGTTCGACTATCTGTTCATCGATTGCCCCCCGTCGCTGGGGATCCTCACGATCAACGCCCTGGCCGCGGTCGAGGAGGTCTTCATCCCCTTGCAACCGCACTTCCTCGCCCTGCACGGACTGAGCAAGCTGTTGCAGACGGTCGAGTTGGTTGCCCGACGTCTGAACAACCGGCTGCAGCTCAGCGGCATTATTCTCTGTATGTTCGACTCCAACACCCGTCTGGCCGCCGAAGTGAGCGAGGACGTCGACGAGTTCTTCCGCAACGCGCGCACGGAGAAGACGTGTTGGGGGCAAGCGCAAATGTTTCAAACACGCATCCGCCGCAACGTCCGCCTGGCCGAGGCGCCCAGTTTCGGGCAGTCGATCTTTCAATACGCGCCCCGTTCCCACGGCGCCGAGGACTACCGCCGTCTGGCCGACGAAATCCTCGGCCTGCCGGCCGACGCCGGGCAGTAGGCGCCCGTTCAAAAAGGGGACTGGCTGCGAGCGGGAGTCTTCTTTTCAACAGCCAAACTGAAAACAGAAGAACCGCGAATGAACACGAATAGACGCGAATTTTCCGGAGTTGAAAGCGATTCACCTTTGCCTTGGCGCCAATTTGATTCGCGTTGATTCGCGTCCATTCGCGGTTCACTTTCGGCGGCTTTCCCGGAAATTCGGCGAAGCCGTTTCGGTTCGTGTGAGGAAAGTGGCGTGTCGTCAGCGCCGCTGCGGTGGGTCCATGTCGCGGGGGGCCATCTCGAACATGTGCGTGCCGGGAGGTAGGACCAGCGACGGCTTGAACTCCAGGGTCACCGTGCAGGAGCCGGCCTTGGTGGTCGTTGGGAAGGTCCACCCGCGGAGAATCTTCTGGAATTCCGCCCGTGCCTTCTGGTGCGGATCCGCGGGCTTGGGAGGAGCGTCGCCATTTTCGGGCGGCTCGATGACCTTGGGCCTGCGCAGCATTTCGGGCTTGCGGACTTCGTACCGGGACACCTTGCCCTCGTCGGTCAATTCGAGGTAGACCGTCACCGTCTTGCCGATCAGATTGTGTTGGATCGCGAAGTTCAACGCCGGGTGTTGGTAGTTCTCGTCGATCCGCTCCTGGACTTGTGCGGCTTCGACCGGCGTGAGGGCGCGAACCTCGGGCATCGGAATCGGTTCCAGGGGGACTTTCGGCGGCTCGAACGGGAACGGGGCCATCTCGCACATGTGCGTGTTCGGACCGGGCGGATCGGCCGGCTGGAGGATATCGGCCAGCGGCGGGCTATCGGCCAATGCGTCGCAACCGACCACGGTGACCACCAAGGCCGCGGCTACCGACGCGGCGGCCGAGAACAGTGCGCCCCGGGCGGGTGTCACCTCGCCCGCCTCTTCGCGAATCGCGGCCAGGAGCTTCCTCGCGCGGTCGGCCATCTGGGCGTCGAATTCCGCGCGACGCCGGCAGAGTTCGCCGGTGAACCGCGCCGCCGAAAGGGCGACGGGCACGGTCGGCCGATCAACAAAACGGCAGATTTGCTCCAGCAGCGCCGCGCTGTCGGCATTGAGTTGGCCGATCAGCCGCTTCACCCGTTTTCTCAACCCGCCGCCCGCCCGCCGCGGATGGAAATGGGCCAGCAGATGGTAGTAGTAATCCAGCTTCATGGCCTGATGGTTCATGCCGTCGGTGGCGAAATTTCGCGCCGTGAACACCTCGCGGAAGATCTCGTAGGCCAGTTGCACCCGGGCGTCGGCAATCTGGTAGGTATGTCCCCAATAGTCGCCTTGCAGCCGGCTCTCGTCGCGGAGTTGCCGGTGGATGTCGGTTCCCGCATACACCTCGACGCGGCAGAAATTCAGCGGAAACTCGGCCTGCCGCCGCATGAAGTCGATATTGTCGTGCAGGTCGCCAAGCGTGGTCTCGGGATCGAAGATCAGCAGATTGAAGCTGGTATGCACACCCGACTTCTTGAGAATATCGAGTGCCTCGTGGTTTTGCGGGCGGCGGATCCCGCGTCCCAAGGTCTCCAGCCCGGCGACGGCATTGGTCTCGACGCCCAGGAAGACTCGAAACAGGCCGATTTCCCGGAGCAACGAGACGACGTCCGGCTCGATACTATCGGGCCGGGCTTTGATTTGCAGCCCCACGCGTCCGATGCCGGCGTCCTCCATCGCGCTTTTCCACTGGGTCAAGCGATCGAGGTTGCCTTGGTGGGAGGGCAGGAAGAAGTTGTCGTCGTGAAAATTGAAGATCCGCACGCCCCGCTCGTGGTAGAGCTCGGCCATCTCACGGACCACGCACGAGACGCGGCGCTGGCGAAATCGCCGGCCCGGGTTCTGCCGATGCCAGGCGTTGATCGAGCAGAAGCGGCAGTTGCCGTAGCATCCCCGGCCGGCCAGCATGTTGGCGATGGGCATTCCCAGGTACTCGTGAAAAACCTCGGGGCGCGTGGGCGGCGCCCGGAGGTCGAGGTCGTCGGGATTGGCCCGCGACGGCGTGGTGGTGATCTGGCCGTCGCTCCCTCGGAAGGTGAGTCCGGCGACTTCCTTCGACCCGTCGAGCCCAGCGACCAACTCGACGATCGTCTCCTCGCCTTCGCCGTGGATGATCGAGTCCAGCGCGGGACAATCCTCCAAAAGCTGCCGGGCGTTGAACGCGGCAAAATGCCCGCCGCACGTGATATGGGCGGTCGAGTCTGCCTGGCGCACCTGCCGGGCCAAGTCGGCAAACTCTCGCGCCCTGGCCGTGAAGACCATCGACAACCCGATCACGTCCGGCGCGTCGTCGGCAATTTCCACTGCCAGGGTGGGGATCTGTTCGGCTGCGTGAAAATCGAATATCCGGACCTCGTGGCCGGCTTCCACCAGCGCGGCGTCGAGGTAACGCAGCGCCAAGTTTTCTTCCAACTCCGGTCCTACCAAGGCAATTCGCATGGCGGGGCTCCTCGTTTGGCTTGCGGGATTCAGCCGCTCGGATCGCGGCAAGGGGAGGCGTGGCGCGGGGCCGCCGATCGGGTATTCCCAGATGGCGACCCCGAAGTACTTCGCCAGTCGGGTAGGTTTCTTCAATAGAATTTTGACGCAGCGGAGCCGCCGGGCGTTCGCGGTTTGTTGTCGATTTCCGAAAAACACATGGGATTGACCGTGGATCCCGCGACCGGCTGAGTTATTGTGGGAAGCTTGGGCATTGTGGGGCGTGCAGCAAATTCCCGGCGAATCCCACCTTGACATCAGTACCCAATCTGCGTATCTTCCCACCCCTCCGACGTACTTGTCCAAATAGCGTTTTCCGAATCGTGGCAGGTGACGGTATGACCTCGGTTCCCCGTTTCGCGCATCCCCCCGGCAGGACACGGCCTTTTGCGCTGGGCATTGCGTTGTTGCTGGTAGCAACGCTGCTGGTATCCACGGCCCCTGCCCAAGGTGTGCTGGGCGGGGTTCGCAGTGATGTCCGCAACCCGCCGCCACCGTCGCCGCCAGCGCCCGCGTCGCCCCCGAAACGAGACGACCGTGACGACGACCATCATCACCACAGCCACTCGGATTATCACGACGACTGCGATGACGGTACGGCTGAACTCTATTTGCTTGGTGGAGTCTTGGCGGTGGTGACTGTGACTTCGCCGCTTTGGCTTCCCCGCCACCTGATGCAAGACGATTGCGGCCTGGTAGGCCTGGAAGGCCGGTTTCCCGGTTTCCCTTATGACGACGTTCCCGGTTTCATGGTGATCGATTCCCGCCTGAATGTACCGGTCCAGTGGCCGCTCGAATTCAACCCTGACACGCACCTCCCGACCCGTTCGGAATTCGACCTGTTGAAGAACTGGTCGGGACGGTTCCGGTTGGAATACGCGGATACGTTCGACGGTGTCGAGCGACTCGGCGGGCACCTGTTGATAGAGACCACGTCGCGGTTTGGCATGGACATGTCGCTGGACTACTTCGAGGAAACGCTACTCGACGGT
>JABMRP010000803.1 GCA_013202535.1 Planctomycetota bacterium | reverse complement strand
GTCACGGCCGTGGTGGCCAACCCCAAGCTGGTGCCCTCGCGCACGGCGATCGACGTGAAGAACAAAATCTCGCCGCCGGAGGTCGTGACCATTGAGGGGGACGCCCTGGAAGTGATCACCGGACTGACGGCCGGCGAACCGTTCTTCGAGAAAGCCCGCGAACAGAAGCGTCGCCCCGCGTCGATGCGGGTCGACACGATTCCCGGCCGCGGCGCGGTGTATGTTCGCTGGTTCGTCCGCGGAAAGCCGCCCTACACGGTCACCGTGCGATCGAGCAAAGGGGGCACCGCGCGGCGTGAGAGTGACTCCAACTGAAATCACGGGAGTCCGAAAAAGGGGGACAGGCACCTCGCGACAGACGTTTTCTTGAAGATCCGAAGCGTTTCGTGCTCGGAGCCAGTCCCCCTTTTTCCCTCACCCCTCGAACTGCGACGCGACCAGCGAGATATTTTGTCCGCCGAACCCGAAACTGTTCGTTAGTATGCGGGTGCATTGGGCCTCGCGGGCGGTGTTGGGGACGTAGTCCAGGTCGCACTCGGGATCGGGGATCTCGTAGTTGGTGGTCGGCGGCAGGATGTTGTCGCGAATGGCCAGCAGGCAGATGATCAACTCGGTGGCCCCCGCCGCGGCAATCAGATGCCCCATCATGCTCTTGGTGCTGGAGACCGGGACCTTGTACGCCCGATCGCCGAAAATCCGCTTCACGGCCAGCGTTTCCATCTTGTCGTTGACCGTTGTGCTGGTGCCGTGGGCGTTGATGTAGTCGATCACCTCGGGATCCACCGCGGCGTCTTCCAGGGCCATGCGCATGCAACTGATCGCTCCGCGGCCTTGGGGGTGGGAATCGGTGATGCGGAAGGCATCGGCGGTGGATCCGAAGCCGATGATCTCGCCGTGGATGTGGGCGCCGCGCGCTTTGGCCCGCTCGAGTTCCTCCAGGACGACCATGCCGGACCCCTCGCCGAGCACAAACCCGTCGCGGTGGCGATCAAAGGGGCGCGACGCCTTGGTCGGCTCGTCGTTGCGCGTGCTCAGGGCGGTCAGCAGGTTGAACCCGGTGACGCCGAAGGGGTGGATCATCGAATGGGTGCCGCCGGAGATCATCACGTCGGCCTCGCCGCGGCGGATGATTTCGACCGCTTCGCCGACCGCCTGGCTGCTGGCGGCGCAGGCGGTGAGGCAATTGACGTTGGGACCCTGGGCGTCGAAAAGACGGGCCAGGTGTCCGGCGGGCATGTTCGGTTCCTGTTCGATTTCGACGGCCGGGTCGAGTAGCTCAAGACCCTTGCGGGTGAACCGGGCGACGTCGAACCGGTCGCCGTCGAGCGAGGCGACCATCATCTCGGTGAAAAGGTTGAAATCCTGCTGGCCTTCGCCGCTGCCGGTATAGACTCCCATCCGCAGGGGGTCGATGGGCGAGTCCAGAATTCCCGAGTCGGCGACCGCCTTCTTGGCCGCCCCGACGGCGAAATGGGTGTGGCGGCCTTGCGACTTCCAGTCGTCGAGGTTCTCGCCCACCTCGGAGAGATCCCAATCGCGCACCTCGGCGGAGATCTGGGTGGGAAAATTGGTGGCGTCGAACAGCGTCGTGCGGGCGACCCCCGACTCGCCGTTGCATAACCGCTTCCACACGGTCTCGACGTCGGCCCCCAGAGGGGTCACGCATCCGAGTCCGGTTACCACCACGCGTCGTCTCATGATCTGGTTCCTCGACACACGTCTCGTCGGGAAGTTACCGCATTACGAGCCCTTGCCGGTCAACAGAGGCGGTGCGACCAGCGGAGACCCGTCGGCGGCGTGTCCTACCTCGAAGGCTCCGAGCATTCGCATCATCTTGAGAAACGTTTCCGGCTCGAAGAGCGTCCGATCGCGCTGCCCGCTGTTGAGGTGAGCAAAGACGAATTCTATCTCCGCCTGCAACCGGTCGCCGTGATGGCTGGTGGCGGTTACCATGGCTCCGTTGTCATCGATGTGGTCGATCTCGGCCGAGTAGGTCAAAGTGTCGCCGGGAGAGACGTTCAAATGAAATTGAACCTTGGGGATCTTCGCCAACACGACCTTCGCCTGGAAGCCCGTGTGTTCGCAGACCAGCAGCCCGCCGGTTTGGGCCATCCCCTCGACGACCAGCGAGTTGGGCATGATCGGACATCCCGGGAAGTGGTCGTGCATGTGGTCTTCGGCCATGGAGATCAATTTGACCGCCTTGGCCGAGCGGCCGCTCTCGAATTCCAGGAACCTGTCGATCCAATACCATCGCATGGCGTGTGACTCCCGTCGGCGTTGGGTGGCGCCGACTGCCGATTCGCTGCTAGGAGGTCACTTCCAGTTTGGTTTCGACAAACCGGCACATGTCGCCGACGGTCAACAAGTTGGCGAAGTCCTGCACGTTGGGGTTGGCGGCGAATCCGTCGAGATTGGCAAACGGCATGCGCCGGCGCAGTTCCTCAACCCCCTCGGGCGTGACTTTTCCTTCCTTGACGTAGTCGGAACTCGTCAGGATATCCTCGGGGAACAGTTCGCCGCGAGGGATCTTGATCTCGAACGCCTTCTCCAATCGGAAGACGATGTCGAGGAAGTCAATCGACTCGGCACCCAGGTCGACCACCAGGGTGGCCTCTTCGGTGACCTCGTCGTCCTCGACGCCCAAGGCGTCGACCAGGGCAGTTCGGATCTTTTGAAAGATTTCGTCTTTTGTCGGCATGTCAACCTCCAGCACTCGGATTGGCAATACTCATGTATTCAGTTCGGTGTCCGGCCGATCGCGGCCGTGGTCGTGGATCAATAGCCGCCGAGGCTAAGTCCTCCGTCGACACGCAGCACCTGTCCGGTAATATAGCTGGCCTGATCGCTGGCCAGAAACACGACAGCCCGGGCGACTTCCTCGGGTTGTCCGACTCGCTTTAGGGGAATGATCTGCTTGAGTTGCGGGCCGGCAAGACTGCGGACCGGTTCGGTCATGTCGGTTTCGATCAATCCGGGGGCCACCGCGTTGACGCGGATCTTCCGGGGCGAAAGCTCTTTGGCCAGACACCGGGTCATCGCGTCGACCGCTCCCTTGCTGGCCGCGTAGTTGGCTTGCCCTCGGGAGGCAAACTCGGCGGCCGTACTCGATATATTCACGATCGAGCCCTGCCGCTGAAACATCATGTGCTGCGTCACGGCGTGGCAGAAGTTGTACGTACCGCCCAAGTTGGTGTCAATCACCGTCGACCATTGCTCGGCGGTCATCGACCCCAGCAGGCCGTCACGGACCACGCCGGCCGAGTTGACCAGAATATCGAGACTCTCCCATTGGTCGATCAATTGGTCGACCAGTTCGTGCGCCCGGACGGAGTCGCGCACGTCGGCCTGCAACGCCCGGGTCTCGGGGCCTATTCCCTCAAGCGAAGCGACCAGCGAATCGGCCGCCTCTTGGTTCCTTTGAAACACGAAGGCCACTTTGGCTCCTTCGGCCGCCAACGCCGCGACGCAAGCGCGGCCGATTCCACGGCTGCCGCCGGTTACTAACGCGGTCTTTCCTTCGAGTAGCATGAGCTTCCGCCTTGCGTCAAAAAACACACCGTTGCATCAAGCCCGCCTTTCGGGGGGCAAATCACCGGGGTTACCCCGGCGTCCGCTCAACGGACTGGCCGACCTCTCGATACACCAGTGCGAAGAGGTCTCGCATTTCCTGCTTCACCAGTTGGTCGGTCTCCGCCCGCCTCGGATCGGTTTCCGCCAGATTGAATCGCTCCAACACCAATCGAGCCGTAACCACCGTCTCACCGTCTACGGTACCCCGCGTCTTGAACTTCACCAGGCGCTCGCCCCAGTCGACCACGTCGCAGGTGACCGCGAGCGTTTGACCGGGTTCGACGAAATTGCCGTACTTGACGTTCCGCGCCTCCTTCAAGACGACCATCGCGTGGGCGAAATCCTCCGTCTGGCGAATCAACCACGCCGCGGCCTGCGTCATGGCCTCCAGCATCAACACCCCCGGCATCACGGGAAAGCCGGGAAAGTGATCCCCCAAATACTCCTCGGCCATCGACAAGCTTTTCAAGCCCGTCACCTTCTTGCCCGGGTCGAGCTCGACGATCTGGTCAATCAGGGTGAAGCGCATGGGGAGACTGGTAGCAAGTCAGGGCGAAGGAGAAAACGTCCACACCGGGAGGGTCCAGGCAAGCCGGCAAGATTCAAGCCCTACAGTATAACTCTCCTGGCAGCCCTTCACAACCGGGGACATCGACAACCGGCTCATGGACGCAACCCCCTGTGCCGCATTGGTTTACTACTCTTTCAGCGGAAACAAGCCGGTCGGAGAATCCACCCGGATTCCACCCACTGGATGGGAATGACGCGGCAGTTCATCTTCGCGCCCATCTGCCGTTTTGGCAGGCTGCCCGGCGACTGCGAGAATAGGGCCGTCGACGCAACGTCTTTGACTGTCACGGATTACCGTTGGGACGAACAAGTAGATCGGCTCCTGGGCAGCTTCCTCGACCCGTCGCCCTTTCCTCAGACGCATCGCGTCGCCCGTCCCGCCGCCGTGGCCTGGGAAGACGGCGAGGCGCTGTACGTCGAACTCGAGATTCCCGGCGTCAAGAACGAGCGGATCGATCTCTCGGTCGAAAACAGCAAACGAACCATTAAGGTCGAACCGCCGCCGGAAGCGGAACCCAAAGACCGGGGCGAGCGCTACTTGCGACGCGAACGTTGAACCGGCTGAGGCGGGGAGTATCGAGAGGCGATACCTTGGCCGTTCCAGGAGTCGCGCTTGTCGGCCCCTTTCGAGTCGGTGGCATGTTCGGGCTCGTCTCGGGGC
>JABMRP010000802.1 GCA_013202535.1 Planctomycetota bacterium | reverse complement strand
GGCGGGAGGAAGGGTCCTTGAGTTCGTCGAGTCGTTCCAGCGCGCGGGGCTTCGCGGCGGCCATTCGGTTCATGGCCATCCAGGCCAGTACGGCGAACGCGCCGAAGAGGGCAAAGGGGTAGATGGCCTGAAACGAAATCAGTTGTTCGGCGAGAATCACGGCAGCCTCACACCTTAATGGTAATGATTTTCTTAATCACGATGGCCCCCAGCACCTGCAGGAAGATCGCGAACGCCAGCATTTTCTTTCCCAGCGGCGTGGTAAACAGCGGCGTAATGTACTCGGGGTTCAATTGATACACGGCCAAGAACAACGCCGGCGGCAGCGCCAGTAACACGATACCCGAGAGACGCCCTTCGCCGGTCAACGCCTGGACTTGTCCCCAGATCTGAAACCGTTCGCGGATCAGTTTGCCGATCTTGTCGAGGATCTCGGCCAGATCACCGCCGGTCTGGCGCTGAAGGATCACGGCCGTGGCGAAGAAGCTCAGGTCGAGGTTGGGAACCCGTTCGGTCAGCGAGTTGAGCGATTCCTCCATGGAGTTTCCGAGGTTCTGCTCCTCGAAGACGCGGCCAAACTCTTTGCCGATGGGGGGGCTCATTTCGCCGGCCACCATCTGGAATCCGGCGGCCAGACTTTGCCCCGCTCTCAACGCCCGGGCGAGCATTTCCAGTGCGTCGGGCAGTTGGGCGCCGAACGCCTTGAGCCGTCGGCTTCGTCGCCAGAGAAGCCACGCCATGGGGGTCATTCCCATCAGCAGCGCCACCACGGGTATGAGCGCTAAGTTGATCTGCAAGGGGAACGAGACCACCGCGGCGCCAATCGCCATGAACGCCGAGACCGCCGCAAGCCGGGCGAACGTCAGCGTCGTGTCGGCTTGCTCGAAGAGGCGATTGAAGTTGGTGAATCGGCTGAGCAAGCTCTCTAAGAGCCCGGGCATCAGGTCCAGCGGTTGGGCCAGCACGCTGCTGCCGCCCATCGCCCCATCCCTGCCCGAAGAGGGCGAACCGGTTCCGGTCAAGACGTCCAGTCGGTCTTCCACCTTGTTGGCGGGACTGGGACGCAACAAGAGCGCTGCGCCGCCGACCATGGCGGAAACGCCGACGAAGGCAGTTATGGCTAGAAACATTGGGTCCATGGCAGAGACTAATCCTCCATCATAACTCGCTGGCGGAAGGCGCTGGAGGGCAACCGCACGCCGGCTGATTCCAGTCGATCCATGAACGTCGGGCGAACCCCCTCGGCGATAAACCGCCCGTAGGCCCGCCCGTTCTCGTCAATCCCGTCTTGCAGGTAGCGATAAATATCCTGCATGACGATCGTGTCCTGTTCCATACCGACGACTTCCGTGATATGGGTAATTTTTCGCGAGCCGCCTTGCAGCCGGCTTGCCTGGACGATCAAGTCGACGGCACTGGCCACTTGCTGCCGCATGGCTTTCAGGGGAAGTTCGAACCCGGCCATCGTGATCATCGTTTCGATACGCGCCACGCCGTCGCGCGGCGTGTTGGCGTGGATCGTGGTTAGCGACCCCTCGTGGCCGGTGTTCATGGCCTGGAGCATGTCGAGCGTTTCCGGCCCGCGGCATTCGCCGATGATGATCCGCTCGGGCCGCATTCGCAGGGTGTTGCGCACCAGATCGGTAGCCGTGATGGCACCCTTCCCTTCGATGTTCGGCGGGCGCGTCTCCAGCCGAACGACGTGTTCCTGCTGCAACTGCAATTCGGCGGCGTCTTCAATGGTGACGATCCGGTCTTCGTTGGAGATGAAGCTGGAAAGCGTGTTCAGCAGCGTCGTCTTACCGGAGCCGGTTCCGCCGGAGATGATGATGTTGAGCCGGGCCTTGATGGCGCCTTCCAGCAGCATGACCATTTCCGGCGTGAAGGCCTTGTAGTTGAGCAGATCTTCCAGTTTGAGCGGATTGGAACCGAATCGGCGGATCGAGACCGACGCCCCGTCCAGCGCCAAGGGAGGAATGATGGCGTTGACGCGGGAACCGTCGGCCAGTCGGGCGTCGACCATCGGGCACACCTCGTCGACGCGCCGCCCCACTTGCGAGACGATCCGGTCGATGATCTGCATCAGGTGGTCGTTGTCGCGAAAGACGACGCTGGTCTTTTCCATCTTGCCGCGGCGTTCGACGTAGACGTTTTTGGGTCCGTTGATCAGAATGTCACTGATTGTGTTGTCTTTGAGCAGTAGTTCCAGCGGTCCCAAGCCGAATGTTTCATCGAGCACTTCCTCTATGAGGCGTTCCCGTTCGTTGCGATTGAGCAGAGTGCCTTCGCCGTCGCAAAGGTGCTCGACCACCAGGCGAATCTCGCGGCGGAGGACATCCCCCTCCAATTCGCCGACGCGAGCCATATCGAGCTTGTCGACCAGTTTGCTGTGGATCCGTCGTTTGAGGTCTTCAAAGCTCTGTTGCTTCGATTCGCCGGTGCGCAGGGTGGGTGGCATCGTTTTCATTTCCAGGACCTATTCCGGTGGCCGGCTCTTCCTTCGTGACGAGACGGGGGAGCCGCGGAGAAACGACACGGCGGGCCCATAGAAACATAGCTTACGCAACGGCAAGAAACTGCCCAACCGGAAGAGTTTCCCTCGTCGGGGAGACATCGAGGAGATAACCTCGTCGCGACACGGTAGCCAGGGAGGGGGGGGTCGAACGGGGTGTGCCGATCGCACCGGTTGTGGCGGCTACTTCCGCTTGCTCGACAAGAATGGCAGGAAACGGCCGATGACCGATTCCTTGCCGCCGGAGGCGGCGGGCGGGTCGGTGCTCTTGCCGGAAAACCAATCGGCCAAGGCGAGGTACGACTGCGTGACGGCGGCTTTGGGGGCCTGTTCGACCAACGGCACGCCGTTGTTGCGAACCTCGACCATCGTCCGATAGTCGTTGGGAAACTGCCAGAAGATCTCCTTGCCGATCGTTTCCTGGGCCTTCTTCGTGGTGATCTGCCCGTTGTCCAGCCCCACGCGGTTGACGACGATCTTGATCTTGTCGGCAAGCGCCTTCATTTCGTTGAAGGACGACATGAGTCGCACGATGTTTCGCAGACAGGGAAGATCGAGTTGGGTCACCAGGAGAACGTGGTCCGCCATTTCCATGGCCACGCGATCGATCCGGCTGTAGCTTTTCGACAGATCGAGCACCAGATGGGAAAAGGTGGCTTTGAGCAACCCGATGACGCGGCGCAAATCTTCAGGTGTGATCAGGTCGATGTCTTCCAGTTGGACAGGACGCGGCAGGAGAAAGAGACCGGAAGAGTGCTTCGTCAGCGAACGTTTCAACAGCGCGAAATCCAGGCGCGTCACGTTCTGGGCCACGTCGACCAGGGTATAGTCGGGAATCGTGTCGAGGCAGACGTCGGCGTCCCCCAGACAGAGATCGAGATCGACCAGCGCCGCCGTGTTGGCTTCGTTTCTCGCCAGTGCGCAGCCCAGGTTCACGGCCAGGCTGGTCGTTCCCACGCCGCCGGTCGCACCGGCCACGGCGATCACTTTGCTCCCCCGATGCCGGCCCTCTTTCTTGCCGAAACGCCGATCGCTGATGCGTTCCAATGCACCGAGCAGATCCTCGAGCCGAATCGGTTGGGGGAGGAACTCCTTGGCCCCTGCCCGCATGGCGCGGAGGATCAGGTTTCCGTCGGTCGACGAACTGACGACCAGGACCGAACAGTCGGGACAACTCGCCGCCAACTCGGCAACCAGATTGAGTGCCTTGTCGGGATCGCCGTCCAGACCGATCAGGCCGATGTCCGGATTGGTTTGCGCGACGATGTCGGTGAAGAACTCGTAGCGGGAAGACTCGGCCTCCAGCCAAATCATGTCCATGCCCAGAAGCGTTGCCTTCAACGCGTCGCGCGCGCGGTCATCCGGATCGACGATGGCGAGTCTGAGAACGTTTTCCATGGCAGTAGGCACGGCAAGAGCGCGCCGCCAACGCCGGGTCCATCGAACGGGCCCGATGCGGCGTAGCGCCCCGGCGGCGACAGGCCTCTCTATTGTGCTACGTCATAACCAACCGGCCCGATGAACCCGGAACGCCCGCTGTTTCTGGCTGAAGGGACGGTTCGCGCGGGATACTGCCGGCTGGCCCCGGTGTACGAATTCGGCGGATAGCCCGCGGCCCTTGCTCCTTGGAATCCACCGGACGAGAGCGGCATCCCCGCCGACGCTGGTGGTCCGGGGGGTTGGGGAAACGAACCCTGCCCAGCGGCGGGCACTTCGCCGACCGGGGCAACTTGGGGCGTTCCCTGGGGTGCGTAGCCGGCGCAAGATTGGCATCCGAAGCCGCCGCAGCCGTTGCACGCGGGCATTTCGAGATGCCCTCCGAGGTACGCCTGCACGTCGTTCGGTGATCTCGTCCCCATCCCCGGTCCGCATCGGGGGACCTCCTCTTGATCCATGGCCTCGACCAACTCGGGCGTGACCATGATCAGCAGTTCGATTTCGTTGTCGACGTGTTCCACGCGCCGAAACGCAGCTCCGATATAGGGGATTTCACTGACCCACGGGAGCCCCCGGCGTTGGGCTTCGGTTCGCGTCTGCACCAACCCGGCCAGGGCCAGTGTTTGCCCCGCTTCCATTTCCACTCCCGTATCCACCTCGCGGACCGAGAGCCCGCCTTCCCCCGTTGGTTCGCTAATTCTCGGACGAACCTCCAGGCGTATCTTTCCGTTACCCAGCACGATGGGTACGAAATCGACCTCGGTGCCGAATTTTTTATATTCGATCCCGGTGGTGCCCTGAGGTCCGAGCACTTGGACGGGAAACTCACCGCCCACGCGGAAATAAGCCGGTCGGCCGCTGATGGTAACCAGGGTCGGCTCGGAGAGTATCTTGAGCAGGCTATCCTGCCGCAACGCCTCCAATATGCCGAAGAAAGCCCCGCCGCCATTCACTACCGCGAAGGAAAACGTCTCCTTGGCGCTGGCGCCCACCACGCCGTCGCTGATTCCGGTAAGAAGCCCGCTGACGCTGGAGGCCACGACATTGCTGCCGGTGATCTTGGCGAAATCGAAACCGAGCGAGCGCAATTTCGTCCGCGAGACTTCCATCACCTTGATATGCAGCTTGACCTGCTGCACGCCGCCGACGGTCATGTTGTTGATTGCCTGGCCGTAGAACTGCTCGCAGATCCGCATGATCTTGGGCACGTTGTCCGCCATGTCGACGTATCCGGAGATGACGACGTTCTTCGAGACGGGCGTCACGCGCAGCGCCGACTTGGGAAACTGCCGCTCCAGCAGGAGCCGCAACTCCTCGGCATCGCCCACCACCACGACGTCAATGGTGTAGATCTTGGGAGCCGGGTTGGTCGATTGGGGGTCGCGATCCCACAGATTGACCTGTGTCACCCCCGGTGTCTTGGCGAAAATCTGCACCTGCTTCGACGAAAGGGGAGTCAATTCCAAGATATTGGGATTGTTGACCTGGGCCTGCGGAATGTCCACGTCCAGCGTCAGAATCCGGCTGGTATTGACGGTCATCTCCATCGTCGGCGGCGAATGCTCGACCTGGTAGATGATCGAACCTCCCCCACCGAGTCGGTTCGCCGCATGGGACGAGGGTGCTTGAGGCGACGGAGCTCGAAACGGCAGCGGAGAAATCTGCTGCGCGTGGGCCCGTGATTCCCCGCCGGGGGGAAGCATTGATATGCACGCCGCCAACGCGGCGATACAGGCCAGTGTGGCCAAACTTTGGCGAAGAGAATAGCTAGCCATCCTTGGTCTTCCTTGTAATATCCGTGATTTCGTGACGGATTCTCCCTCGACACGCACTTCCGTGGCATGTCGTGGCTTTGAGCCCTTGGGAATTGCCGAAAACGATTCGCTACGAATCGCTCGGCGTCGGTATTCTCGTGTCTGTCTCTGCCTCCGTCGATTCCTTTGCCCTGTCGCTGCCCGTGGTCTCTTCTTTCTTCGCCTCGGGGTGATCGTCGGCCGCCGGCTCGTCGGCCGCCTCGCTCCGATTCCGCTGGCGCAACTCCCCAACCGGACTGTCCGAATCCAGCGTGAACACGTCGACTTGGCTGCCGTGCAGGATTCGCATCCGCGGCCCCTGGATCGTCGGTTTCTCCTCGCCGCTCTCTTCGGCTCCGGCGGTCGCCTCGACGGGATCTTCCCCGCCGTCGTTTCCTTGCCGAAATCTATCAAAGAACGAGCCGACCCGGTCCAGCGCACTACCCGACGGCGACGTCCCGGGTGTTTCGGTGTCGGGCAACGGCGTGGTGGATGGCTGAT
>JABMRP010000801.1 GCA_013202535.1 Planctomycetota bacterium | reverse complement strand
GGGATGGGCGACGTCTATCGGGGCTACGACGAGTCGCTCGACCGCTCGGTGGCCATCAAGGTGCTTCCTCAGACACTCGCCCGCGACAAGGAGTTCGTCCAGCGGTTCCACGCCGAGGCCGCATCGGCGGCCAAAGTCGACCATCCCCGCGTCGTGCCCGTTTATTACAGCGGCGAAGACGAGGGCCATCACTTCTTCGCCATGCAGTACATCGAGGGCGAATCGCTCGGCCAGCGGTTGGCACGCGAGCCACGGTTGCCGCCGGAGGAGGTTGTGCGGCTGTTGACCCAATGCCTGACCGGGCTGCAGGCGGCCCACGACGCGGGGCTCATCCACCGCGACGTCAAACCGGGAAACATCCTCATCGACGGGAAAACGGGCCGGGCCGTGTTGGTCGACTTCGGGCTGGTCCGCCGCACCGATCAAAGCCAACAAATAACCGCCACCGGCACCGTGATGGGCACGGTCGACTACATCGCGCCGGAGCAGGCCCAAGGACAGCCGGTCGACGCCCGGGCCGACATATACTCCCTCGGCGTGTTGACGTATCGGATGCTGGCCGGACGGCTTCCTTTCACGGCCGATACGCCCACGGCGATGCTCTATCAGCACGTTCACGAGCAGCCCTTCCCTCTGGCCGAGGCGGCGCCGAGTGTACCCGCCGCGTTGGTTCGAATCGTCGAGCGGATGATGTCCAAGCCGCCCGAGGAACGCTACGCCAGTTGCGCGGCCGTGCTGGCCGACGTTCGGGCGTTTGCCCAAGGAAAGCAAGCGTTGCCGGAGGCGGTGCCGGTGGGCGAGCGCCCGACCGAGGCGTTTGAGTCCCACCCAGCGTCGTCCAAAGCCGGTTTGCCGGGCCGGTTGGTTTGGATCCTCGGCGGGATCGGCCTGCTGTTGGTCGTGCTCATGTTCTATATGTCGCGCGGCGGCGGAAAAGCTCTGGTCGAGAACAGGCCACCGGCGCGGCCCATACCGACGCAACCGGGGTACAAGCCACCGGCGCGGCCCACACCGACGCAACCGGAGTACAAGCCACCGGCGCGGCCCACACCGACGCAACCGTCAACTCCGCCCGAAACCGTCGAACCGGTGTTCATTGGGCCGATCCGCGGCACGGTCTATGACGATCAAAACGGCAACAACCGGCGCGACCCGGGCGAGCCGCCTCTGCCCGAATACACGGTCCGGTGGCAGCAGTTGGATATGGCATCGCAGCCGATCCAGACGTTCACCAACCCCAAGCCCAAGCGTGATGATCGCTTCGGGGAAAGCATTTCCGCGTCGGGCAATCGGGTGTTGATCGGCGCTCCGGCGATCACAACACCAAGAGTGCTCCACAGCGGGGCGGCGTTTCTTTTCGATCGCGAGACGGGCGAACTGCTGCATACCTTTGACAACCCGACACCCGCCAATAAAGATAGCTTTGGCGAAAGCGTGGCATTGGTGGGCGAGACCGTGGCGATCGGCGCCGTGGGCGACAACGCCGGTGAGGATAATACCGGTTCGGCTTACCTCTTTGACGGCCACTCTGGACAACTAACACACTCGATCCATAATCCGAGCTCCGACTTTGATGACCGTTTTGCCAATGTGCTTGCCGCGGGCGGCGGAGAACTGCTGATCGGATGCTGCAAAGACGATTTGGGAGCGGGAAACAGCGGCGCGGCATACTTGGTCGACGTTGGATCGGGCAAGATCGTGCATGCTCTCTCCAATCCAGAGCCGAAAGAGTTCGATTGGTTCGGCAACAGTGTGGCGGTCGGTGGCGGGCGAATCCTGGTCGGCGTGCATTACGATGATGCCGCGGGCCATGACACGGGTTTGGCCTACATCTTCGATGCTCAGACCAAGACCCTGCTGCACACGATCAAGAATGCCGTACCGCAATCTTACGATGGCTTTTCCGATGCCGTGGCGATCAGCGCCCGCCACGTCCTGATTGGGGCACCGGGTCGCTACAGGGAAGGAAAGCGTCTAGGCGAGGCTCACGTCTTTGATCCCCGAACGGCGGAATTGCGATTCACGCTTCGCAACCCGGAGTATCCCAGGGACGACCTCTTCGGTGGGTCGGTCACCATTCTGGATGACCTGTTGGTGATCGGATCCCCGGCACGCGGCAAGGTGCATGTGTTCGACGGAATCACCAGCCGTTGGCTGCACACGCTGGCGACCCCGAACGGTGTGAAGAAGGTTGCTTTCGGATTCGCACTGGCTGCCGTGGACGAGGAATACCTGCTGGTGGGCGCCCCTATCGTCGACCCGCGGAGCGCGGGTACCGGGGCCGCGCACTTGTATCGCTTTGCCC
Organism: Planctomycetota bacterium; assembly: GCA_013202535.1. Lineage (GTDB taxonomy): Bacteria > Planctomycetota > Planctomycetia > Pirellulales > Thermoguttaceae > JABMRP01. Next base: position 1,456 of record JABMRP010000801.1, on the reverse strand, counting down.
AGCAGACGATCGTTACCGACTCCCAGGGCAACTACACTGTCGACAAACTCCCGCCGGGTAAGTATCGCGTTTGTGCCAAGTCGACCGGAGAAGGGCAGCAACCCGCGCTCTCCAGCAGCGTGCGGGTGTTCACCATCGGAGCGGATCGACGGCCGGGGCCATTCGATCTGGCAGGCAAACAGTCGGCCGCGACACGCGCCGCCCCCGAAGGCCCCCTGTATCGCGGCGCCGTATTGCTGATGACCTTTGAGCCGGAGACCCACATCAACGGGACCGGCAGACCGCGGGTTGCCGATCTGAGTGGAGAGGGCAACGAGGGTATCGTTTTTTGGGCCACGCCGACCGAGGAAGGCAAAGTCGGCAGTGCGTACCAGTTTGACAGCTATGATGATTACATTTCCCTGCCCACGCTTCGTGAGGATCTGATCGCCGACCTGACGGAGTTCTCCTTCAGCGCGTGGATACAAAGAGAATCCCAGGGCGGTATCGTGGACTTCATTTTCGATTGCGGCGCCTTCCCGGCCCGAGGGCTCAGCGCGTTTGTGCTGGGCTCCGGCGGGGACGAACTGCTGGGGTTTGGCTTGCCGACTCGCTCTGGCGGCAAACAGGCGGTCGCACCCAAAACCAAACACAGGCAGTGGCAGCACATCGCCGGTGTTTGGGACGGGCACGAACAACGCTTTTACGTCGATGGACAACTCGTGGCCGCCGAAACTCCCGAGCCCATGGTGCTGGACAACGATTCGATCGGTCGAGAACCGTTCCGACTGGGCGGGCAGGCCCAATCACTGAATCGCCACGGCCGTTACTTCCAGGGCCTGATCGACGAAGTGGCCATCTTCAATCGGGCGATCTCCTACGACGAGATTCGCACGCTCTACCAGATGGGCATCGACGGCGTGCCGCTGGGCGAGGAACGCGAGCCGAGCGAGACGTCCTCTCTCCCTCCTGAAGATTGACCGAAGACCGTCGCATGGCAAGGGGGATTTGCACGGCCCGGCCAAGTTCGGTTACAATCGGTCTGCCCGTGCAACCACCCGCGTACGTCTTCTTTCGGGGGTAGACGATGGACGACCGTCCGAGCGAGTCCGGCAAGCAGGACGATCTGGATACGGCGCGCACGACGTTGCCCGAAAAGCCAGCCGGCGACGGACAGGACCAAGTGATCGTCGACGCGGAGCCCATCCTGGCCGACGAGCGTATCCCAGCCGACGAGGAGGTTCTCGAACTGGGCGAAGCGGCCGTCCTATCCGACGACCAGCCAGCCGCACACGATGAGGAGATCATCCTGGCTGGAGGCGGCCGAGGAGTTGCCCTTTGAGCGACTCGGCCCGTATCGCGTCGTCCGCCGAATTGGCCCGGGCGGTTTGGGCGATGTGTACGAGGGACGCGACGATTCGGTGGGTGCCAAGGTGGTGATCAAGGTCTTGGCGCCGAAGTTGGCCGAAAACGAAGC
>JABMRP010000800.1 GCA_013202535.1 Planctomycetota bacterium | reverse complement strand
CACGGGCACGTCCGGCGGTGGCGGAGGCGGAGGCGTGCCGAGGATATTCTCCAAGATCCATTTACCCCGCTTCACCGGCGACGTTCGCGTGGGGTTCGAGGTGACCGTCAACACGCCGGCCTGGGTAATCACACCTCCTCGCGGAGTACCGGCCGTCGAGACTCGCCGAAACTCCTCGCCCCGGACGTTCTCGATGCCGTAGTGCCGGGCCAGCGGTTCGTTGGCGAATGTGTAGTCGGCATCGACCAACTCCAGCAGGTCGCGGTCTTCCCGCATCACGGCGGCGAAGAACATCTCCGTCTCGACCAGCATCGCGCGGCGAAGCGCGTCGTCGAACGTGGCAAACCGCTTCGCGTCGGGCGCGACCATGTCGAGATTCCGCACCTGCAACCATTGCGTGGCGAAGTTCTCGACCAGGGCCCGCGACTTGTCGTCGGCCAACATCCGCCGAATCTGCGCGTCGAGGTTCCGCCGCAACGTCTGCTGCCGGGCCTGCTCGAACAACGCTTCGTCGGGCATGCTGCTCCAGAGAAAGTAGGACATACGCGTGGCAAGCTGGTACTCATCGATCGCGTGTGGCTTGTCGCTTTTCTCCTCATCCAACTCCACGCGGAAGAGAAAATGCGGCGAGACGAGAATCGCCTGCACGGCCAACCGGAGACACTCCCGAGGGCTATCGCCTTGCCCGCGGGCCGCGCCGACCAACTGCATCAGGCGGTCGATCTCCGCATCGGCCACCGGCCGACGATACGCCCGGGCAGCCAATGGCCGCAGGATCTGTTTGATCGCTTCGAGACTCATGTCCGGGGCAGGGTCGAGTTGATCGACGACGTCGGCTTCGGCGGCGATCGTTTCGGCCGCGGCCAGATATTTCTCCATGAGAATCGGCGGCAGCGCCAGCACGTCGCCGATGTTGTCGAACCCGTAGCCCACGTCGTCGGCGGGAAAGTCGCCGACCGCGTTGAATTCCACGCCCAGCAGATCGCGGATCGTATTGGTGTATTCGATGCGGTTGAGCCGTCGCATCGTGACGCGACCGGGATCGGGCCCGGCGGCGCGAGCGGCTTCATCCAGGGTTTCCTGGATCCAACCGACGACCGCGTCGATCTCGGTCTGTGCCGGTTGGGGTTTGCTCTTCGGGGGCATTTCCCGCCCGCGCAACATCCGAAGCACGTCCTTCCAAGTCTGCCGGTCGCCGGCCACCGCCGCGGGCGACGGATAGGTTTCGAGGCGGATTTCGGCCTCGGCGTCCTTGCCACTGTGGCATTTGAAGCAGTGTTTCTTCAGAAAGGGCCGCACGGAGCGATCGAAGAACGCGGCCGAGTCTGCCGCCGATCGTGGCTCCTCGGCCATCGTCCGGTCGGGTCCCTCACGGTCACTTCCCAAAATGAGCAGTCCAAAGAAACAAGCCGGCGGAAACAACAAACGCCACACCATGGCAGGGGACCTTTCTCCGGTTGGCGGCGCAAAAGGACGGAGGAGTCACGGAAACTCAGGCTGGACGTCAAGCGAGGCGGGGAATTATAGGGCCCACACCAGGCAAAAGTCCAACGCTGCGTGGCTCTTACCCCCCCGAAGGGTCGTGTAAGTGAGGTGCCATGGGTGGAAATGGACAGTTCCGCCGACAATCTCGCCTTCGCAGGGACTCCGGCATGGAGTATCGTGAAGAGTTGGCGTTCGTGGTATTCGTGCGGTCCGATCCGTGACCACCGCCGGTCTACCGGACACTTCACGCAGAGACTACTGGGAGTCGAGGGGTAACTATGTCCTGTCCGTTATGCAAAGACAAGAATTGTACTCGCGCGTGCCAGGGTACGGAGGGTAAGAAAGGTAAGAAAAAGGGAAAGAAGAAAAAGGGCAAGAAGGGCAAAGGGGGGAAGAACGGAAAGGGCAAGAGTAAGGGAGACAAAAAGGACAAGAAACGCAAGAAGGACCGGTGACTCCCCAGAACAAAGCCGTGATCGGTAACGCAACCAGGAAGGAACGGCCGATGCCTCTGATGCAGAGCCCTCCCGGCGTCTACACGGTGATCGACGGGCAGCGTTACCTTTACTTTGCCGGCACGAGCTACTTGGGGCTCCAGGGGCACGCCGACGTGATTCGGGCGGCGTGTCGGGCGACCGAGCAGTTTGGCATCGGCAGCGCCACCAGCCGGACCGGGTTCGGCAATACGCCGCCGGTACTCGACGTCGAGCGACAGGCGGCCCGTTTCTTCGGGCACGACGACGCCTTTTATTATGCCTCCGGTTACTCGGGCAACAGCATCCTCGCACAGGCTTTCTCGGATCGGTTCGACGCGGTCTTCGTCGACGAGTTGTCGCATTATTGCGTCTTCGAGGCGGCGCGGCTCAGCGGTCGGCCCGTAACGCGGTTTGCCCATCGCGATGCGGCGGATCTGGCCCAGCGGCTTCGCGCGGATCTCCCGCCCGGCGGGCGCCCCCTGGTGATGAGCGACGGCGTGTTCGCCGCGCGAGGCTCGAT
>JABMRP010000799.1 GCA_013202535.1 Planctomycetota bacterium | reverse complement strand
GGCCATGTTCGGCTGGTCGTGCGCGGTGCGCGTTGCCCGGTTTTGGTCTCCCCTGCCACACCAGGTCGATCCGGACGAGCCCCCGCTGCGTCGATGGGCTCGGTATCTCACGGCCGCGTGGTATGTGGGGGTTCTGGCGCTGGCGATCGTAGGTCTGACCGCCGGCTTCTGGAAATCCCTGCGCCAAGGCCGCAGATCCCCCGACTGGCTATTGTGGGGGGGGCTTCTGGCCGCTACGTTTACAGCCGTCCACGCGCTCTACTGGAGCAATCTCCGCATGCGAGCCCCCCTGATGCCGGTCGTGGCGCTAGCTCTATGTTATGGGGTCGCATGGTTTCGGGATAGGAGAAGCGGACGTAAGTCGCTTTCCTGAAAAGTTTTGCGTTTCGTGATCGGCGGCCGAACCCGCCTTGATCCGATGGCCTTCCGTCCCTATAATCCGGCCCCCACTCGATCCAACCGAGCAAGGATGGCCCGTTCTGAAACGTCTCGGCAGAAACAACTCGGCCGGACACTGCTGCGCGACGCTTGGCGACGCGCGTGGAGGTACTCTGCGCCGAATCTGGTTCGCTCTGCCCATGGCATGGGCCCTCGGGGCAGCCATCGGATTCTCACCGGCGTCGGCCCAGATCGCCCTGCCTCCGGTGCCTCCGACCGAACCGATTGTCGTGACGGCCGATTCCGCCGCGCAGTGGATCGCCGGTAGCGAAGAAGTCTGGCTCTTGCAGGGCAATGTGACGATCGTCCAGGGCACGACCACCGCCCGCTGCGTGGAAGGGGTTCTTTGGATCACCCGCGACGGCCAGCCCGGGCAAACGGGTCAGGGCGGCCTCGAAAACCGGGGTGGCAGCAAAGTCGTCGCCCACCTGGACGGCGACGTGCGGATCGATTTTCGCCGTCAAGGCACGAGAGGCCGGTTGGCCGATCAGACCTGGCTGGGACATTTCCAAACCACCGCCGCGGTGGAACTCAAAGCCGGCACCGTAACCGGCCGACCGATGGTGGAGCCGGCCGTGTATCATCGGGCGGAAGCCGGTCGGCGACAGTTGGGGGCGGTCCGGTTGGTCCAGCACAGCGCGCCGATCGACGGCGTCGCGCCCGACGGGACGACCCCCGGCGACACGATTCCCAAGAGCACGCGCCGAATGCGCGCCTTCTCCCGAAGCAACATTCTGGTCCAGGCCCAATGGTCGACCGATCCGACGACCAACCAGTCGACCGCGGTGATCGATTCGGGCGTGAACCTGATCGTCGACGGGCTGGCGGACTTCGATTCGATCGACGTCTCGACCGACCGGCTGGTGATCTGGACGAACGGTCTGGAGGGGCTCGACACGACCGGCCAGACGTTTCAGGACGACGACCTTCCCCTGGAAATCTACATGGAGGGTAACGTCGTTTTCCGCCAGGGCGACCGGAAGATATCCGCCACGCACATGTACTACGACGTGCGGCAGCAGGTGGGAATCGTGCTGGATGCGGAGATTCTCACGCCGGTGCCCGAGTACGACGGCTTGTTGAAGATGAAGGCCGCCGTCGTGCGGCAACTGGGACGCGACCGGTTCTACGCCGAAAACGCATTCGTCACTTCCAGCCGGATGGGCAGCCCCGGTTATCGCATTCAGACCGGCAGCGCGATCTTCGAGGATCACCAGCGGGTGGCCGTCGACGCGATCACCGGCCGCCCCTTGCTCGATCCGGAGACGCACCAACCGGTCATCGAGCACGAACGATCGGTGACCAGTTGGAACAACCTGCTGTTCATCGAAAGTCTGCCGGTGTTCTACTGGCCGGTCATGGCGGCCGATCTGGAGGAGCCGTCCTACTATGTCAGCCGGCTACGGATTAAGAACGACAGCGTCTTCGGTACGCAGGTGCTCACCGCCTGGAACGGATTCCAGTTGCTGGGGATCCACGACCGGCCCAAGGGCGTCAAGTGGGACATCGATCTCGACTACTTGAGCGACCGGGGTTTTGGCCACGGAACCACCGTGAAGTACGATCGTCCCCGGTCCTTGGGGCTGGAGGGTCCGAGCGTCGGGTCGGTCGACGCTTGGGGGATTTATGACAGCGGGCTCGACAATCTGGGCCGCGACCGCCGCCATCTGGTGCCCGAGAAGGACTATCGGTTCCGCCTCCACTGGCAGCACCGCCAGCAGTTGGCCAGCGATACGCAGTTCTCCGCCGAGGTCGGCTGGATCAGCGATCGCAACTTCCTCGAGCAGTACTATGAGAGGGAATGGGACGAACGGAAAGATCAGTCGACCGGGTTGGAATTCAAGCGAATCCGCGATAACACGTCGTGGAGCGTTACCGCCGACGCGCGGCTCAACGACGGGTTTACGGAAACGGAATGGCTGCCCCGGGCCGATCACTTCTGGCTGGGGCAATCGCTGCTGGGAAACCGGCTCTCATGGTACGAACATTCCAGCGCCGGCTACGCCCGGATGCGCGTTTCCAGCACGCCGGAAGACCCGGCCGACGCCGCGTCGTTCTCGTTGCTTCCCTGGGAGGTCGTGCGAAACGGCGAACGGCTGGTCACGCGGCAGGAAATCGATTTCCCCGTGCAATGGGGACCGGTGAAATTCGTCCCCTACGCCCTGGGTGAATTGGGTCACTGGGGCGAGGACATCAACGGCAACGACTTGCAGCGCGCGTATTATCAGGCGGGCCTTCGGGCGACCATGCCGATGTGGAAGATCGACCCGACGGTGGAGAATTGGCTGCTCAACGTCCACGGCATCGCCCACAAGGTCGTGTTCGACGTCGAGTGCTCGCTGGCCGAGTCCAATCAGGATATGGCCGATCTGCCCCTCTACGATCAGATTGACGACAATTCGATCGAAGCGTATCGCCGCCGGCTGGCCTTCCACACCTTCGGCGGACCGGCGCCCGTACCGACGCGATTCGACGAACGCTTCTACGCGCTGCGCACCGGGATGGCCGGCTGGGTCACGGCCCCCGGCACGGAGATCGCCGACGACCTGATGGCCGTCCGCTTCGGTGCCCGCCAGCGATGGCAAACCAAAAGAGGAGCTCCCGGCAGTCGGCGGGTGATCGATTGGATCGAACTCGATACCCACGCCACCTGGTTTCCCAAGGCGGATCGCGACAACTACGGCAATTCGCTGGGACTTGTCGATTACAATTTTCGCTGGCACGTGGGCGATCGGCTGACGCTGTTGTCCGACGGCATCTTCGACTTCTTCGACGACGGGCAACAGATCGTCACGGTGGGCGGCTTCTTGACGCGGCCGCCGCGGGGAAGCATGTACGTGGGGTTCCGCGTTCTGGAAGGACCGATCCACAGTCAGGTCCTCTCCTTCTCGTACAACTACCGCATGAGCCCCAAGTGGGTGTCGTCGTTCGGAACCTCGATCGATTTCCAAGACGTGGGCAATATCGGGCAATCGTTCCGCATCACCCGGATCGGCGAATCGCTGCTGCTCAGCGCCGGCTTCACCGTCGACGCCAGCCGCGGCAACATTGGGGTCCAATTCGCCATCGAACCGCGGTTCCTTCCCAAGACACGGCTGGGCCGGGTCGGCGGTGCCCAGATTCCCACGGCCGGCCTCTACGGCCTCGAATAGCACTCCCATGGACGACCCACCGAGCGTTTCTCCGCACCGTTGGAAGAACAAGTTCCGCGACGCCTTTCGCGGCATGAAGGCCGGAGTGCGCGGGCAGACCAGTTTCACGGCCCACTTCGCAGTCACCGCCGCGGCCCTCGGCTTGGCAGCCGTCTTGCAATGCACGCTGCTGGGGTGGTGCATCATCCTGCTGTGCATCACCATCGTCCTGGCCGCCGAGATGTTCAACAGCGCCCTGGAAGCGATGGGCAAGGCTGTCATCCGCCATCACGACCCCGACCTGGGCAACGCCCTGGACATCAGCGCCGCGGCGGTACTCATCGCCTCGCTCGGCGCCGCGGGAACCGGTGCGGTGATTTTCGTGTACCGGGCCGGCGCGTTGCTGGCGTGGTGGTGAGATAAACCGGAACGACCCCCTCAGCCCCCGGCTCTGCCGGGGGGCGAACCTTGAGGCCATTCTCCACCATATGGTAGCAGGCGAGGTCAGGAGATCTGCGCCCAGCGGAGGCTCTTTGGGCGCCGACGAAGAGCGTCGGAAGAAGTGCGTTCCCATGTAGAGCATAGGAACGAGGAGATACGCCCAGCTACGGTATCCCGCGCACAATCGGCGGGCCGATCCACCGGGTCAGCGGCACCGGCAGGCGTTGCCAGATGCGGATCATGCGGCCGTAGCGGGCGTTGTCGGGGCGCATGTCGCCGATGGTGCCGTGGCGGAGATAGTATTGCCACACGGCCGGCACCTCGACGGCGCCCCATTGCCGCTTGAAGCGGAACGTGTTGCTGTTGCGGCTGCTGCGGCCGAAATCGAAGACGCGCTGGCCGCGCT
>JABMRP010000798.1 GCA_013202535.1 Planctomycetota bacterium | reverse complement strand
GGGCCATGTTTGAGTTGCAGCATTTGGGTCAGGAATTCGATGTCGACGATCCCCCCGGCTCCCCGTTTGAAATCGCCGTCGGCCGTTCCTTCCTCCAGTCGCAACCGCATCTGGCGAATCTCGCCGGCGTGTTCGGCTTGCCACGGCTGGCCGAACGCGGCGACGGAAACGACACGCCCCACCGCTTTGGTGGCCCGTGGCGAGCCGTAAACGACCCGCGCCTTGCACAACGCCTGCCGCTCCCAGAGTTGCCCTTTTCCCTCGGCAAAGTATCGGGCCAGAGTCTTCAGCGAGACGGCCAGCGGGCCGCTTCGGCCGGTCGGGCGCAGCCGGGCATCGATTTCGTACAGGCGGCCGTGATCGGACAACCGGCTCATCGACTTGATGATCCGTTGCCCCAATTCGCCGAAGAAATGCTGGTTGGTAGTCGTCTGCCCGCGGCCCGATCGCGACACGTGGACCGTGCTGCCTTCGGCTTCGTAAAGGAAGACGATATCGAGATCGCTGCGGTGGCTCATCTCGCGGCCGCCGAATTTGCCCATGGCCAGGATCACCATCTCGCAGGGCTCGCCCTTTCGGGGTCCGGAATCGATGCGGGGCTGTCCCAGCTTCTCGATCAGTTTGCGGTACTGATCGCCGGCCGCCTCGGTCAGACAGGCTTGGGCCACGTCGGAAAGCGTACGGGTGGTGGCCAGGATGTTTTCCTTGCCCAGGACGTCGCGCACGCCGACGCGCAGCTCGTGGTCGTTCTTAAAACTGTGCAGGATGGGATCGAGATCCTCGGCCCCCCGGCACAATTCGGCCGCCGCGGCCAGCAGATACTCGCGGCTGGGCAACTTGTCGAGCACCAACCCGTCCATCAACCCGTCGATCATGCCCGGATTGCTGGTCAGAATGCCGCAGAGGTGCGGACTGTAGGCGCACAGCCGAACGTACAGCCCCAGCGAAGGCGGATTGAAACTGAACAGTTCCCAGAGCACGCCCTTTCCGCCCAGCGAGCCGCTCACCTTGTCGAGGTTGACCAGCGTCGAGTCGGGGTCGGGGGTCTCGGCAATCGCCCGCAATAGCGTCGGGGCAATCGAGGCCAGAAAATGCCGGCAGCGCCGCGTCGATAGAAAGCGGATCTTCTCCTCCGCCAGCGCCATCAGGTTTCGATAGGCCAGCATCGGATTGGCAAAGGGGTACTTGCCCAGCACGGCGGCAATGCGTTCGTCGGGCGGGTCGGGGTCGAGGATCAGATCGACCTCGGCCTCGGTCTCTTCTTCATCGCCGAAGGCATCGTGCAGCAGGTGGTCGAGGATTCGCCGGTTCAACATCGTGTTGCCCTGGTAATCGGCCTGAAACGCTTCCAGGGCCTTTTCCTCCGCCGTGTCGGAGTAGCCCATCCTCAGGGCCAGCTTGCGCAGCTCGTCCCCGCGATGGGGCATCAGGTGCGTTTGCAGGTCGAACATGATCTGCAAGCGGTGCTCGATCTTGCGGAGGAACGTGTAGTTCTCGGCCAGGATCGTCCGCTCCGAGTGGCTCAGACAGCCGACCTCCTCCAGCCGGACGATCGCCTCCATGGTGTTGCCGGTCTGCAACTGGGGCAGATCGCCGCCGTTGAGCAATTGGAGAAACTGGATGACGAATTCCACGTCGCGAATCCCGCCGTGCCCGGTCTTCACCTCCCGCTGGTCGGCGCCCGCTCGCCGCGTTCGCCGCTCGATGCGACGTTTCAACGCCCGGATTCCGGTGATGTCGGCCCGATTGAGATAGCGGCGGTAGATCCACGGGCGTAAACGTTCGAGGAATTCGACGCCCAGGTCCTGGTCGCCGGCGACCGGCCGGGCCTTGATGTACGCCTGGCGCTCCCAGGTGCGGCCGCGGTTTTCGTAATAATCCTGGGCGCTTTGCACGCTGGGAACCATCGGACCCCGCGCCCCGTCGGGCCGCAAACGCAGATCGACGCGATAGGCCTGCCCGCTGCCGGTCGTCTCGGACAACAGCCGCACGATCTCTCGTCCCAGCCGGTTGAAGAACTCTTCGTTGGCGACCGGCCGGCGGCCATCGGTCTGGCCCTGACCGTCGTGGAGGTAGATCAGATCGACGTCGCTGGAGTAGTTCAGTTCCAGCCCGCCCAGTTTTCCCATGCCCAGGACGACGAATCGGGCGGTTTGGCCGTCGGCCCGCCGGGGAGTGCCCCGATCCTGACGCAGCTTGCGCCACGCGGCCCAGGTGGCGGCGTCGATCACGGCATCGGCCAGATAGGAGATCTGCTCGGTGACCGTTTGCAGGCTCTGCCGTCGAATGATGTCGCCGTAGGCAATCCGCAGGGTCTCTCGATGCTTGAAACGCCGCAAGGCGCCGAGGATGGCCGAATCGTGCTCCAGGGCCTCGACTTCCGCGATCAGGTCTTCCGCCAGCGCTTGTCGCGAAACGGGTCCTCCTTCGGTCAGCCGCAGCAGATCGAAGGCTTCCGGGTCGGTGGTCAGCAACTCGCTGAGGTATTGGCTGGTCGAGAAAATGGGCAACAGCGTGGACAAAGCGTCGGGATCCCGCTGAAACAGCGCTCCGGTGGCCAGGGGACTGCGCGTGGAAACGACGAACCGTTCGAGGTTCGACAGCGCCATGTCCGGATCGGCGCAGGCGGGCAGGTACACGGCAAGTTGGTCGCAGATGACCGCCAGCAGATCGAGCGTCACCCCGGCGCGGGCCAGCCGCAGCAGATCGGCGTGAGCCCGGCGCGCATCAATCAGCCTCAAACCACGCAGCCAAGGTTCCGCCGCCTCGTAGTCGTCCAGATAGTCGCGGATTTCGGCGATGTCCATGTTGGATAGTATGCCGCACATTAGCGACGGACGCTAGGGTCTGTTGCTACGGCACGGGCCGGAAATCGGGGTGGTCGCGGTATTGGATGTTGCGGCGGCCGAAGTACGTGCCGTAGTAGGCCGAGTTGGAGTCGATCCAGGTGACCAGCCGGATGAACTCCTCGCGCGAAAGCTCGACCTTCTCGTG
>JABMRP010000797.1 GCA_013202535.1 Planctomycetota bacterium | reverse complement strand
CCCTGACGCGGAAGGCGCCGTCGGCGGCAAACTTGAGGAAAACTTCTGCAATCCGGTTCCTACGCAGAGCATGGAAATCGGGTCGACTGAAATTGAAAATTGACGGAAGATTCTCTATAACTCAAACATCAAACCCCGGAAGAACAAACCATGAGCGGCATCTTATCCGAAGTCTACGAGCGGCTGTTTGCCGCATTGGGGCCACAACATTGGTGGCCCGGCGAGTCGCCTTTCGAGGTCATGGTCGGTGCCGTGTTGGTCCAGAACACGGCCTGGAAGAACGTCGAGAAAGCGATCGGCAATCTCCGCGAGGAGGGACTGCTGGAGCCCAAGGCGCTCTACGAACTGCCGCCGGAAGCGTTGGCCGAGCTGATCCGTCCGGCCGGTTACTATCGGCTCAAGACCCGGCGGCTGCGGAATCTGCTGGCCATGCTCGTCGAGCGGTACGACGGTTCGCCCGATGCCATGTTCGCCGTCGATGCAACAACATTGCGAGAAGAACTGCTTTCGGTCAACGGGATCGGACCGGAGACGGCCGATTCGATTCTGCTCTACGCCGCCGGACTGCCCACGTTCGTGGTCGACACCTACACGCATCGCGTGCTGGCCCGCCACGGTTGGATCGACTTCGAGACGGACTATCACGCCATTCAGGACCATTTCCAGAGCAGCCTGCCGGTCGACGTGGCCCTGTTCAACGAGTATCACGCCCTGCTGGTCCGGGTCGGCCATCTGTATTGCCGAAAACGCCCCCAGTGCGAAGAGTGTCCGCTGGCCGATCTACTGCCCGGCGGCGGGGCGTTGGAGCCCGCCTGATGGCCGTGCCGGGCGACGGTGCGTGGGCGTCAGGCAGACGGAAAAAGACTCTGGTACGTGGTTTCTTTTGACAAAAAATCAATAAAACCATTTCAACTGCTCTGTTCGGATCCCCGGCGTTGCGCCCCACCCGTCCGGGCTGGCTCTTGCCCCCGGGAAGATGCATTGCGATGTTGACACGAGCACCACGGGCGGAAAGACTGGGAAGAGAAGGGGAACGATCTCTTCTTCCTGAAACCGTACGATCCATTCCCGGGCAATACCCGGGCCAACACCAATTCACGGGAGAAAACCGGTGATGAGCGAGACTACCCAAGGCGGTTCGTCGCGACGTGAGTTTCTGAAAACTACGGGCCGTATTGCCGCGGCTTCGGCGGTGGTCGGGGCGGCCGTGCCGCAAGTCCACGCGGCCGAGGACAACACAATCCGCATCGTCCTGATCGGATGCGGCGGCCGGGGCACCGGTGCGGCGTCCAACGCCCTGTCGGTCAAGGCCCAACCAATCAAGCTGGTGGCCATGGGCGACGTTTTCGAGAGCCGCCTGACCAGCAGCTTCGGACGACTGCAAGGAAGATTCGGCGATAAGGTCGACGTGGCGGACGACCGCAAATTTGTCGGCTTCGACGCCTACAAGAAGGCCATGGACTGCCTCAAGCCGGGCGACGTGGCCATCTTCGCCACGCCTCCGGCTTTCCGCTGGGTACACTTCACCTATGCGATCGAGAAGAACCTCAACGTCTTCATGGAGAAGCCGGTCACGGTCGACGGCCCAACGACCCGGCGGATGATCGGTCTGGCCGCCGAAGCCGACAAGAAGAACCTCAAAGTGGGCGTCGGCCTGATGGTTCGCCATTGTCGCGGACGGCGCGAACTGTTTGACCGAATCCAGGGCGGCGAGATCGGCGACATCATCGCCATGCGCGGCTATCGGATGTCGGGCCGCGCGGCGGCCGTGGGGCGCAAGCCCGAGGGAATGAGCGATCTGATGTACCAGATCCAAAAGTTCCATAGCTTCATCTGGGCCAGCGGCGGCGTCTACAACGACTTCTACATCCACCAAATCGACGAACTTTCGTGGATGAAAAACGCCTGGCCGGTCGAGGTCCATGCCCTGGGCGGACGTCACTATCGGGGCGACGCGGTCGATCAGAACCTCGATACCTATGCCGTCGAGTACACCTATCCCGACGGCACGAAGCTCTTCTACAACGGCCGAAACATGGCCGGCTGCCAGAACCGGTTTGCCAGCTACGTTCACGGCAGCAAAGGCTCGGGAATTGTCTCCACCAATAGCCACGCGCCGGGCAAGGTGAAGACGTTCAAGGACCAGACCTTCAGCGAGGCCAGTCAGATCTGGGCCTTCCCGCAACCGGAGCCGAATCCCTATCAGATGGAATGGGAAGACCTGATCGAGGCGATCCGCCAGGACCAGCCCTACAACGAGGTCAAGCGGGGCGCCGAGTCGAGCATGGTCAGTTCGATGGGCCGTCTTTCGGCGCACACCGGCCGGACGATCACGTTCGAGCAGATGCTCAACCACGAGCACGAACTGGCCCCCGACGCGGCCAACTTCACGCCCGACTCCGACGCCCCGGTGCTGCCCGGCGAAGACGGCAAGTACCCGGTGCCCATGCCGGGGATTGTTACGAATCGGGAGTATTGAGGCCCGGATCATTCCGAGCCAAGAAAGTCGATGTCGTCGTCAGCGTGTTCATGCGTCAGCGGAACGAAGGTTATGCAATGACGTTTACAGGAGGTTGGCCGCGAAGAAGCACGACATCCCGCGCGAACCCAGTCTTTTCACCATCACGCGCGGACCGGTAGCGAGGAACCAGCCTGGGTAGCAGGCGTTCGCGAGTACGCGGCGAGCTGCGTAACCGCTGAGCCAGACTTCTATCCTCCAAATGCCGCACCTGTCAAGGTCCACGAGCCTTACAAGGTTGCTTCAGGGGCGGCGGGGGATTAAGATCCCTCTCAGTCGGCGGGGGATGGTAATTCCTATGAGGAAGCGAAAGGACTGAAATGAAGACTCTAAGATCTCGCTACGGTTGTGTCGTGCTCGGCATTCTGGCGGTTCTCATCGCTCGTCAACCACTCTTGGCTGCCGATGATGAGGTGCGCGTTTTCATCTTTGCCGGCCAATCGAATATGGTGGGCTCGGACAGCGATGAATCTTTGGTCGACAATCATCCGCCATTCAAAGGTGCGGCCGAGAAGCAGACGGATGTTCGATTCTCCTATAACCTGGGTCCCGACAAGAGTTCGGATGGCTGGGTAGCAATGCAACCGGTCGACCATGTCTTTGGTCCTGAAATGACCTTCGCTCGCGAGTTGAAGGAACATGTCGACTACCCGATCGCCATTATCAAGGACGCCTGGGGCGGGACGACGCTGGTCAATGATTGGAATCCTGCCGGACCGCAGGCTGGCAAGAAACTCTATTCACGACTGATGAAACAGGTCGCCGCTCGGCTCAAGGAACTTGACGCCCAGGGCGTCAAGTATCGCATCGAGGCCATGATGTGGCATCAGGGCGAGAACGACATGTTCAACGCCGAGGGCATCGAGACCTACGAGAAGAATCTGCGGAACTTCATCGCCATTGTCCGCAAAGATTTCAACGTACCGAAGCTCAAGTTCTTTGTCGGCGAGATCAGTAACAAGGGCGTCTGGGGAATGGACAACCGTCATCGGGTCGCCAAGATCTGTGTTCAACAATTGGCCGTCGTCGAGGCCGCCCCCAACGTCTTTTTTGTTCCGACCTCTCACGTCGGTTTCAAGATCGGCCGAGGTGCCGGTCTGCACTATCACTTCGGAACCCTGGGCCAGCTCCAACATGGCGAAGCTTACTTGGAGCATTATCGCAATGCGATCGGCCAACCGCTGGAGTCGAAAGACCGGAGATTCGACCCGGCCGACTTACCCAAGGGCAAGCAGGTCAAACTCTTCATCCTTGGCGGCCAGCGCAACATGGAAGGCGAGGAAGCCTACGTATCGCAAATCGCCGACTTCAGCAAATTCAAAACGCTCGACCAGGACCAGAACGATGTGCTGTATCAATACTCGTTGGGCGGCGGCGTGAAGGAATCGGTTGGCTGGGAACCGTTGGGCCCGACCGGCTATCTGAGCAACTTTGGTCCAGAACTCAGCTTCGGTCGGGCGGTGAAGAAGACGCTCGCGAAGGGCCAGACCCTGGCGATCTACAAATT
>JABMRP010000796.1 GCA_013202535.1 Planctomycetota bacterium | reverse complement strand
GTATCCTGCAAGCGTCGCATCTGTTTCCGCATTCCCGGCAGCTTGGCCAGGGAAACCAGCATCATCTTCTGATCGCGGGCCGGCGTGGCGGGGATACCGACCATGCGTGCCCCGTCGGGTACGTCGTTGATCACGCCGGCCATGGCCCCCAGCGTGGCGCCGTTGCCCACGCGAACGTGATCGCGCACTCCCACCTGCCCGGCCATCACCACGTAATCGCCCGTCGACGTGCTGCCGGCGATACCGACCTGCGCGCAGAGGATGTTGTGGCGCCCGATATGGCAGTTGTGGGCGATTTGGACCTGATTATCGATTTTCGTTCCTTCGCCGATAACCGTCGAGCCGTAGGACCCTCGATCCACGGTGGTGTCGGCGCCGATTTCGACGTCGGATCCCAACACGACGTCGCCCAACTGGGCCGACAACTGGTGACGCCCCCCGACCGTGTCGTAACCGAATCCGTAGGCCCCCAGCGCGGCCCCGGCATGGATGATGCATCGCGGACCGATCGTCGTGTTCTCGTAGATCACGGCACCCGGGAAGATGGTCACCTCTTGGCCGATCTTCGCGCCGGTCATGATATGAGCGCCGGAGTGGATCGTCGAACCGGCGCCGATCTCCACCTCGTCGCCGATGGTGGCCCCCGGATACACGTCCACGTCGTCGCCCAGTAGGGCACTGGGGCTGATCATGGCCGCCGGGCTGATACCGATCCGCCGAACTTGTCGAGGCGGGCGAAAATGCCGCACAATTTGGGCAAATGCCCGATGGGTGTCCTCGACGCAAATCACCGGCAGCACGTCGTCCGCAAAGTTGCTCGGCGCGACGACCGCCGCTGCCCGGCAGTCGGCCAGACCCTTGGCATTCTCGATGCGGTCCAGGAAGGTGATGTCCGCGGGGCCGGCGTCGCATAGAGGCTGCGCGCCTTGGACCACTAAGTCGCCGTCGCCGGTCAGCTCCCCCTCGACCAGCTTGGCCAACTCCCTGAGCGTCACATCCATGGTTGATGTCCTTATCGTGCAGCAGGCTTCCCTGGTGACCCCTAGAGGGAGTGGTAAGAAATTGCTCAGTTACCCCATGCTATCCCGTTTTCGCATTCTCGACAAGGGCAGCGTGGGGACCCCTCCATCGCGTGTCATCGAGTTTCTGTTGACCCCGGCCCGGGCCTTCGCTACAGTACCGCGACGCGAGGCGACTCGGGGAAAAATCGCCCGTGGGATCGATCGAGAACCCCCCCGTATGACTACGGCCATCATGGACAGTCCAGCGTGTCCGCCTCCCTCCGGCGGCCTGCCGGTGCGGATGCGCGTGCTCTATATCAGCTCGCCGCTGCGCACCGGCGGCTGGCTTGCCGAGGCCTTTGCCGCCGACAGCGCCTCGGCCGTTCGCCTGGACGAAGCGGTGGGCAGCGCGGCCGGTCTGGCCCGGCTTCGCGACGAAGTGTTCGACGCGGTGCTGATCAGCCACGACCCCGGGCAACTCGACGCGCTGGAACTGACCGAAGGCTACCGGGCCGGCGGCTCCGACGAGCCGGTCATCGTGTTGGGGGTGCAAAGCGAACAAGAGATGGCCGCCCTGTGCTACGAGGTCCGTGCCGACGCCTACGTGTGTGTCAATACGGCGACGACGCGCCAGTTGATTTGGGTTGTCGCCCGGTCGGTTGAGCGTCACCATTTGATCCGCGAGAATCGCCGCCTCTTCCTGGCCGAGCAGCGACGCCTGCAGCGCGAGCACGAGGAAGCCGAGCAACTGCTGCTGCAACAACGCCGCCTGATCGACGATCTGGAAGCGATGCGGCAAACCGCTCGCGGTGAAGTCCCCCAGGATCCGACTTCCCCGGACCAGGCCTCGCCACGCGAAATCTCCGCGGCCGGCGTCTCCTCCGCCGATGGGCTCGCCCCGGACGAAGCCGGCCGATCCATGCGGAATCAGCCGCCACCGGAATTGCCCGCCGAATTGGTCACCCACTATCGCGAACTCTTGCGAACGTACGTGATCATGGGGTCGGGGAACTTGGGCTGCGAGATGGCTCGGCTGGCCGAACTGTTGACCGGCGCCGGTGTCTCCGCCCGCCAGACCATGCAACTTCACCTCCATGTATTGGAGGAGTTGATCAACGGGCTTGGTGCGCGCAGCACGCGGCACGTGATGACGCGGGCGGATCTCCTCGCTCTGGAGATTACCATCCATCTGGCCGAAGGCTATCGCCACCGCTACCAGGAGCGGAAGCACCCACCGATCCAGCAGATTCTCCCCGGGTTCGAGTGATGAACGACGCCGAGACAACTCTTGCCCAACTGCGCGGCGATGTGCGGCGATTCGTCGACGAGCGCGATTGGCGGCAGTTCCACACGCCGAAGAATCTGTCGATGGCGCTGGCCGTCGAAGCGGCCGAATTGATGGAACATTTCCAGTGGCTCACGGCCGAGCAATCCCTCGCCGTGGCCGGCCGCCCGCACTCGCTCGGCGCCGTGGCCGAAGAGATGGCCGACGTCTTCTGTTATCTTCTGGCGATGGCCAACGAACTGGGTATCGATCTGTCGGCCGCGCTGGCCGATAAGATGGTCAAGAACGAGAAGAAGTATCCGGCCGACCAGTACCGGGGGCGCTATGGTCCGGAAGACCAGGGCCCGCTGCCCGGAATTTCCGGCTGAAACTTCTTCCTTGCCCCTCTTGTGAAGGGAGCGGCGGGCCGCTAGGCTAATCGTCGGCCCCTCGGGCGATTTCCGCGCGGGCAGGGTTCGCTTGTCCAAACCCGTTTCACCAGTCTCTTTTTGATGGGAGAATCAGACCATGGCCGACGAAGTTCCCAGCGAACAACCGCAACCAGAGGAAACCGTTGCACCAAAAGCCGGCCCAAGCGTCGGCGAGCGTTTCTCGGCGATCGCGTCCGGAGTTGCCAAGGTCAGTTGGTTTTCGTACCAGACCGGCCGTTGCATGCTCGTGACCGGTCTTCTGTTGGTCTTCTTCGCCAAAGGATGTGACTCGGTCGGCGAACGTGGCGTCGATCGAGCCGGGGCGAAGAGGGATTACTACCAGAACCAGTTCAGCGACGATTGGGACCAGCAGGAAATCGCCGCAGCCAAGAAGATCAAGGGGATCGAGGAGGACATCGAAGCCGAGGAAGAGGAAGACGAAGTCGACGAGAAAAAGGTCGAAGGTCTCGAAGAGGATCTCGAAGAGAGCCAGGACGCGCAGAAGGACTTGGCCAAGAAACGTGCCAAAGCCGAGGAGGAGTACGAGATGGACGACGGCCTCGATCTGGACAACGCGGCCCGCGACGCGAGGAACATCCGTGCGATGGACGCCTGGTGGAGCGGCATGCTGTTTGTGATCGGCAGTCTCGTGCTGGTCTTCGGCCTGATCGCGGTCAGTTCGACCGGCAGCGATCAGGAACGCAAGATCTGCTTGCTGATGCTGGTGATCATTGTCTTCAGTATCTACGTCGGTGGGATCAGCTTCACGGTTCCCCGGTAGTCGCCGATAGCGAATGCGTGACCTTGCCCGGGATTGCCGCCGGAGGACCTTTGGGGCACCGGCGGTGGTGTCGGGCAAGATTCTTTGGTACGCATTTGCCCCGCGGTGCGGTACGCGTTATGATGCGGGGCGTTGCCGTGTTGGCACTCTTACGGTGTCGGCGACCTCGCGTCCTGCCGGCCGGGGGGGATTCAAAAACGTCACCCATTTTCCCACAGAAGGAGGTTTCCCATGACCAGCAGAACCCGCTTTCGGGCCGTCGTCGTCCTGTTGATTGCCGCAGGCGCGATTTGTGCCGCGGCCGGTGTCGCCCGCGCGGAGAAGGTTTCCCTGCGGCTGAAACTGGCCGAAGGCAAAACGTACAACCTGAAGATGACCGCCCAGCAGAAAATCTCGCAGACGATCGGAGGCCGGAAGGTCGACATGGATCAAACGCTGGGGATGGGCTACTCGTTTGCCGTGACCGACGTCGACGCCGAAGGCACGATCTCGGCCAAGGTCACTTACGATTCGGTGCTCTTCCGCCAGAAGGGCCCCACGGGTACGGTCGAGTACGATTCGGCCCATCCGACGGAGACCGTCAATCCGATGGCCAAGGCGTTCGCGGCGCAATTGGGCCAGAGCTTCACGCTGGCCCTGACTCCCGAGGGCCGAATCACCAAGGTCGAAGGGGTCGATAAGTTGTTCGCCCACGTGTTGCGAAGCATGGACATTCCGGCCGGTCCGCAGCGCGACGCGCTGGAGAAATCGCTCAAGCAGCAGTTCGGCGATCAGGCGATGCAGGACAGCATGGAGCAACTCACGGCCATCTATCCCGACGGGCCCGTCGACGTCGGCGATTCGTGGGAGCGAAAGGTGACCATGGCCAAAGGTTTCCCCATGCAGTTGGAAAACACCTGGCAGTTGAAATCCCGCAAGGATGGCCGGGCGACCATCGACGTGAAATCGAAGATCAGTTCCAATGCCAACGCCGATCCGATCAGCATGGGGCCGGTGAGCTTGAAGTACGATTTCAACGGCGAGCAGGAGGGCGAGATCGTCCTGGACGAGGCGACCGGATGGACGGTGAGCGCCAAGACCACCCAAAAGCTCACCGGGAAGGTCAACGTGAAAGGCGCGCCGGGAATGCCGGCCGGCATGTCCTGGCCCATCACCATCGAGAGCACCATCACGCTGGAATCGTCCGGCAAGTAAGTCCTAGGGTGTGCTTCCCCTCTCCATCGGGGAGAGGGGACGGAAAGAGAGGTCGGCAGCGAGCGTACTCGTTTAACGCCCAGCCGAAGGCGCCGGCTTTCGTGGCGGTGAAACGCTGGAAATGCCGGCGCCTTCGGCTGGGCGTTAAACGATCAGAGCAACACGACCCAACAAAGCGAGCATACCCATGAAACGCCATCTCGCCATCGGTCCGCTGTCTCTTGCGATCGGGATGCTCT
>JABMRP010000795.1 GCA_013202535.1 Planctomycetota bacterium | reverse complement strand
AGCACCGTGAAAAAGGGGGACAGGCACCTCGCGGCAACCGTTTTCCCGAGGATCTGATGTGTCTTGGGCTCGGAGCCAGTCCCCCTTTTTCACTCCCGCTTGCGGTTTTAGTTACTGGACAAACTCTCTCACGGCCGCAGCGCAACGAGCGACTCGAGTATCTTCACTCTCACGGCGTCGGCCCGGGTTCGATCTTTGGGCGCGTGCCAGCGGAGACTCTCGGGGCCGATGCCTTCGAGCACTTCGGCGGCGGCCGTTTGCAGCAGAGCTTCCGCCGTGTCGATCACCTCGTCGCGGCGTCCGGTTGCTTTGGCCCGGTCGACGGCACGGCGGAGCATGACGAGGGTCTCGTAGTCCTCGACGCTCTCGCGGATTGCTTCCATGTGCTTACCGGCGGTGACGGTCCGGTCGTCGAGAAACAGGGGCGTGTACGGCCCGGCTTTTACCAGATACTCGTTCCACGAGGAGGCCCCGCTGTTGTCGCCAAAGGCCCAGAAGAACGACCCGGTCGCACCCGTCGCCCAGCACTGCCAGGCTTGCAGCCGGTGATAGGCATACGGGTCGAGCAACTTGGCCGGCCCCGAGCACGAGTAGAATTGCAGCGTCCGGCCGGCCGCCTGCTGATCGCGATAGAACCGCGCAAACGGTTTCCCCCGCGTCAGCCACATGGGCCGATTGGGACACAACACGTCGCACGCCTCGAAAAGCTCCGCCGGGGCTTTGGCCGGATCGCGATACGTGGGATCTTCCCAGATGAGCACCTCGGGCTCGGCTTTCTTGATCGCGCGAGCCCAGGCCAGCATCGGGGCGACGTCGCTCCCCTCGTGCGGTTCGTCGTGGATGAGCAAGCCCAGCCGGTTCGGCTCGATGCGCTTGCTCTTCAAATGGCGCACCCAGGCCGAGATCCACGCCCCCACTCGGGCGTCGAACTCCGGCGAGCCGATCGCCGCGCCGCCGAGCGAGCTCTTGATCGTGCCCGAGTAATGGGCAACCGATAGAAACACGAGATACGCCCGGGCGTCGGGCCACTGGCCGATCCAGTCGTCCATTTCCGTCGTGTCCAAGACGACCGACCCGTCGTCGGCGAAGCGATACTTCATCAACACGCCGGAATTCGCCCAGGGCGCGTTGACGAACCGGTCCTGCAAATGCCGTAGGAACGCCTTGCGATTCTGCTCGGTGATACCGTAACTCCCGGCGCCGTTGCTGTAGCTCCAACCACCCAGCCAGAGCGTGGTTCGCTCGGGAAATTGCAGCGGATAAACGTACACCTGAAGCGGAATCTTCACCGCCGGGCCTTGCTCCGGCGTAATCGTAACGGTGGAGCGATGATCGCCCGGGGGCAGGTTCTTGACGTGCAGCGTAAACCAAACCTGCCGCACCAGTCCGGGAAACAGACGCACTTGCCATCCGCGCTGCGTCAGCGGCGCTTCACGCAGGGCGGCGGCGATCGGTTTTCCCTCGGACGTATCGGTCCACGGGACTTCGTAAACGGTGATCTCCGACTTGGGCAACCCCGGGTCGACCCATACGGTCATGGGCGCGTCGGTGCTGTTGGCCAGATGGATCACGGCCGACCGGTACTCGCCCCGCATCGTATGCACGACCGGCACGGGGACGGTCGATTTCGGCCCCGGGGCGTATGGATCGAGCGGATCCCACGCGCACCCGCCCCATGCGGCCAGCGGCGGACGGCCCAGCGCCCGCCAAAGTTCGGCCTGAATGCCAAACAGCTTTGCGTGGTTCTCGTTCAGCGGAATCACGGCACGGAAGGAATCGTCGACGGTAATCGCCTCGGGGTCCCACTGCTTGGCAACTTCGGCCACTCGATCGAACAATCGCCGGCGAAGCGCCTCGTCGTTCAAGTCGGAATCTCGGATCGCCGCCGTCACCCCGGCAACGTCGGCTTCGTGGCGCACGCGCAGACTGGCTCGAGTTCGCCAGTGCCGGAACAACTCGCCCACGTCGCCGACGATTGGCCCTGCCGGTTGCCGCTCCAAGAGTGTGTCGGGACCGCGCAAGACTTCGACCTCATCGCAAAACAGGTACGGCCCGCCGGGCATGGGAATCACTAAGAACCGAACGTATCGGCCCCGCGTGTTCAATGCGCCGGTGGCCAGTCGCCGGATGGCGTATCCGTCGGGCCAGGGACCGCTGCTTTGGTGGTCCATGGCGACCAGATCGCCGGCGTCGCGGTACGTCTTTCCCTCGTCGCTCACCAACACGCGAATCGAAGCCGGCCAGGTCACGCCGGCCCGTCCGGCGGCCGTCCGAAAAGCGACGTCGCCGATCGGTTCGACGCGTCCCAGATCGACGGTGATCGTGGCATATTGAACGCGCTGCCAGCCGACCGTTCCCTTCTGTGTCCAGAAGTACTCGTCGGTCGTTCGGCCGTCGGTCAGTTGGACCGTATCGTCGGGATCGGTGCAGTGGATATAAGTGGGCCCCGGCGATAGCACGTATTTGGCGCCCAGGGCAAGATTTTTCGCGGGAGCGTCCGTTTCCTCGGCCGTCGCGCTGAAGCCGAGCCCACAGACGATCAGCATCGCGCTGGATCGCAAGAGACCGGAGGAAAGAAAGTGATCGAAACGGGTCATGGTCGAGTTCCTCCGAGTGAGAGCTTGTTTCCGGCACTGTATTGGACCAAACGGGCGAGGGTTGCACAATGCTGGAGCCCGGAGGAGAGCCATTTGGGGAACCCTTTCTGGCACCAAAATCCCGGCAAACGGGCCGTTTGCGTGGTGGATTTCTCGAACCTACACTTAAGCAGGTAGAAATATCGTTTTCAACCGCAACCACGATCAAGCCGGCCTGCCATGGATTCCGACCTCTCGACCGACAACCCCCGGGCGTTCCGCGTTTTCGCGTGTTTCGTTGAAAGCCTCTCCTGGCTGCGTTTGTGACCTATGATTGACTATCCCGGCTTGACACCTCTGCCCCGTGAGGCCAGAGCCGGGACCGGGCAGTTCGGGTATGTCGACCTCCGTCCTCGCGAGCGTCAGGATGCCAGATCCAGATGTACCTGTCCATTTTCGCACGGCGCCGCCATGGCGGCAAGTGGCTGGATAGCGAGTCGGACTTGTGGGCCGGATCTTTCTTAGTCGCTAGCGAAAAACGCCGGGGTAGCATTGGCTTTTTGGAGTGTGGCCAGTTCCAAGT
>JABMRP010000794.1 GCA_013202535.1 Planctomycetota bacterium | reverse complement strand
TTGGCGTCGGATTCTACTCGGCCTTCATGCTCGCCGATCGGGTGACGGTGCAAACACGCAGTTGCTCGGAGTCCGCCGGGTGGCAGTGGGAATCGGACGGCAGCGGCAGTTTCACCATCGCGCCGGCGGTGGACCTGCCGCGCGGCACCCGGGTGATTCTCCATCTGCGCGACGACGCCCGGGATTTCGCCAAATCGTTGCGATTGAAGACCGTGCTCCAGAAGTACTCCAGCTTCGTTCCCCATCCAATCCGGCTCGACGACGAGGTGATCAACCAGCAGAAGGCGATTTGGGTGGAACCGGCCAGCCAGATCGACGCCGACCAGTACGATCACTTCTACCAGCATCTCACGCACCAGGAAAGCGAAAAGCCGCTTTGGCATCTGCACCTCTCGGTCGACTCGCCGATCCAGTTCCACGCCTTGCTCTATTGCCCGCCGACCAACTTCGAGTTGCTCGGACTGGGCCGTCTGGAACACGGGCTGAACCTTTGCGTGAAGCGCGTGTTGGTGCAAAACGACTGCCGCGAGTTGGTGCCCGAGTTCTTTCGCTTCTTGCGCGGGGTGGTCGATTCGGAAGATCTGCCGTTGAACATTTCCCGCGACGCACTGCAAGACAACACGATCTTTCAGAAGATCCGCGGTACGCTGGTCCGTAGCGTGTTGGACTCGCTGCAAAAGATGTCGGAGAAAGAGCCCGAGCGGTATCAGACGTTCTACGGGCAATACGCGCGGATGCTCAAGGAAGGGGCCCACGCCGATTTCGTCCACCGCGAGCGGACCGTCCGGCTGCTGCGCTATGCGTCGACGACGGCCGAGGACGCCGAGAAGCCGACGTCGCTGGATCAGTACCTCGAGCGGTGCGGCAAGCAACAGAAGCAGATCTACTATCTGGGCGGTGCCAGTTTGCAGTCGGTCGGCGGCAACCCGAACTTGGAGATATTCCGCAAGCGCGGGCTGGAGGTGCTTTTCCTGCTCGACCCGATCGACGAATTCGTCCTCTCGACCCTGGGCACCTACAAGGAACACCGACTGGTCTCCATCGACTCGGCCGATCTGGAACTTCCCGAGACGGATGCCGAAGACGATGACTCCGGTGAGAAGACGCCGGATAAGGAGAAACAGGAAACGCCGGCCGGCGAGGAAGCCGACGAGGGATTCAAGAAGGTTCTGGAATTATTCGGCGAGGCACTCGACGAGAAAGCCGAAGACGTTCGTCCATCGAAACGGCTGACCGACAGCCCCTGTTGCCTGGTCGCCGCAAGCGCCGGCATGAGCACGCACATGCAGGGCCTGTTGGAACGGGTCGATTCGGAGTTCGTCGCCGCCAAGCCGGTCCTTGAGGTGAACCCGGCCGCGCCGCTGGTGGTGCGGCTTTCGCAACTCAGCAGCGACGAGACGCAACACGAGTTCATCCGCGCCTGCGGGCAGCAGCTTTTCGCCAACGCCCAACTGCTCGAAGGCATCGTGCCCGAGCCCCAAGAGATGGCCGCCCGCATGCAACGGTTCATGGAACAGGCGGCGGGGGGGCGGGAGTGAAAAAGGGGGACTGGCTCCGACGCGCGAGACGGGTCGAGTTTTCGCGAAAACGGTTGCCGCGAGGTGCCTGTTCCCCTTTTTCACGGCGCCAATGGCCCGTCCGAAAAAGGGGACAGGCACCGTCGGCCGGCGCCCCAATCACTTCAGAACAAGGCTCTCGACGGAGCCAGTCCCCCTTTTCGGACTCCCCGCATGACTCCCGACATTCGCTATTTCGAGCTTTCCTGTCCCGCGTGCTCGTGGTCCGAGACGTGTGGTCCGCCGGAGGTGGTCGCGTGGATGCTCCGGGCGAGGAAGATTCGCGACGGGGCGCCGCCGGAGCCGGAGATTCTTTGCGAATTGTTCCTGGCCGCCGCTTCGGCGCTAACATGTCCCGAATGCGGCGGTGCGGGTTTGGCCGTCGCGGAGGTCGACGATGGCGGCGATTGGCCCGAGCCGGCCGCCTGCCAGGGGTGCGGCCGGCCGATCCCCGCCGAGCGATTGGAGGTGCTGCCCGGCGCCGAACTGTGCGCCGCCTGCCAACAAGACGAAGAGCAGGGCCGCGGGCCGAAGGAAGTCGACTACTGTCCCCGCTGTGGCTCGCCGATGGAAGTGCGCGCGTCGCGCGGCGCGGGAATCACACGTTACCTACTGGTTTGCACGGCCATTCCGAGGTGTCGCGGTTCGTAGCAGACACACTCCGTGTGCCGCGGCCCGTGGATCGCAGCCGTCGTCGTACGGTGGGACAAGCGCAGCGCCGGCCCACCATCTCGAATTCTCGTTCCCACGCTTCTGCGTGGGAACGTAAGTACGGACGCTTTGCGTCCACGACCGACAACGCCGGGCGGGCTGGTATGCGGAAGGGACGCGAAGCGTCCAGTTGTGCGTTCCCACGCGGAAGCGTGGGAACGAGGTAAAGAGGCGGACGGCACACGGAGTGTGCCTGCTACTTAAACCCTACTCGCCGGCCAGCTTCTTTGCCTGCTCGACCAATTGCAGGAACTCGGCTCGGTAGCCATGCACGTCGGCGCCTTTGCCTTCGGTGGCGATTTCCAGCACGGCGGCATACGTGGCGTCGCCTTTGTGCTGGGAGTTGCGGAGCAACATGCCGAACGAGGCGACCGACGAGGCGAACTTGAAGTCCTTGCTCGCCCGGGCGAATCGCTTGCCCGAATCGGTCACCGGGAACTCGATCTTCGTGCTCGTGTCGCCGTCGGGCTGCTTGTAGCGGAGTCTCAGTTCAAGCATCTCGCCGCTGTCGGCCGCATCGCTGGGCCCGATCTTCGTCTGATACTTCAACTCGTCGACGTCGCCCGTGTCGACCTTCGCGGCCGCTTCCTTGCCTTGGGGTACGATCTCGTACATCGCGGTCACCTTGTGGCCGGCGCCGATTTCGCCGGCGTCTTTCTTATCGTCGTTGAAATCCCGGGCGGCCAGCATCCGGTTTTCGTAACCGATCAGCCGGTAAGCGGCCACTTGCGTCGGGTTGAATTCGACCTGGATCTTCACGTCCTTGGCGATGGTGACCAGCGTGCCGCCCATCTCCTCGACGAGCACCTTTTGGGCTTCGGTCAGGCTGTCGATGTAATGATAGTTGCCGTTGCCCTTGTTGGAGATGTTCTCCATCATCGCGTCGTTGAGGTTCCCCCGGCCGAATCCGAGCAAGGTGAGGAAGGTGCCTTCGGAGGCCTTCTCTTCGACCAGCCGTTCGAGTTCGGCCGTGCTGGTCGTGCCGACGTTGAAATCGCCGTCGGTGCAGAGGATTACGCGGTTGACGCCGCCGGAGATGAAGTTTTCCTTGGCCACTTGATAGGCCAGCCGGATGCCTGCTCCACCGGCGGTCGATCCGCCCGCGGCGAGCCGGTCCAACGCGTCGAGGATCGTCTCCTTGTCGGTCCCCGGCGTCGAGGGCAGGGCCAGTCCTTCGCTACTGGCGTAGACGACAATGGCCACGCGGTCGTTTTCACCCAACTGCTCGGCCAGCATCTTCATCCCCTGCTTCAACAGCGGCAGCTTGTTCGCGTCGTTCATCGAACCCGAGACGTCCAGCAGGAATACCAAGTTGCTCAACGGCCGCGACTCCTTTTCGACTTCGCGGCCTTTCAGGGCAACGCGGACCAGCCGATGTTTCGGCTGCCAGGGACACGCGGCCACTTCGACGTGCGCGGCAAAGGGCACTTCGGTGGAGGTGGGCGCTTCGTAGTCGTAGTCGAAGTAGTTGACCAACTCCTCGATCCGCACGGCATCGGGCGGCGGCATGACTTGATTCTGCAGGAGGAACTGCCGCACGTTGGCGTACGACGCCGTGTCGACGTCGATCGAGAAGGTCGACACGGCCCCTTCACCCAGGGTCGTCTGGAACGGGTTCTCGGTGATCCGCGAATAGCGGTCGCCGGACTGCCCCGGGCCCTGGCCTTCGACCCGGTTGCGGGAAAGCTCCTCCCAGATCTCAGCGTCAGGGTACACTATCGGCGGTTCCGCGGGAAACTCTTGGAACGGCCTATCGACGGTCCCCGAATAGAGGTCCTTATCTCCGGCCGACTGGCGGAAAGGGATATCCAGATCGGCAGAGAAAATCCCGGGTAGGTCCATGCCTATCGCCTCGGAGTCATCGCGGACGACGATCCGCGGCGTGACCATCATTTCCAACGGTTCGGTGCTGGGCTGTTGGCCGTTGTGCAGCGTAACGGGCGGCCCAGGCATGCCGGTAGCATCGCCCGCCACGTTGCCGGGAGTCGGGTTCTTGGTCCTGGTTTCCCATTCCGGCTTTGCAATGGTATAAGACGTATCGCCCGGCTGGAAAGCGCCAATCTGGCCGGCGTCGGAGTTGATCCCCACGCCGAACATCAAACGGTCGGTTTCCGTCTCTTCCCCCATCGGGCCGGCAGGTACTTGCGGTTTGCCCTTTCCGTCGCCAGGTTTCCTCCCCGGGCGCGACGCCGTTTCGTCCTCATCGTCATAAGGCCCCTCGGTCCATTCGTCCACCGATTTCCCCGAGTATGACCTGGGAGCGGCGCTGAACTTCATTTCCTTCGCCGCATCCCCGGTGGCGTTGTCTTCCAATGCCACCTGCGCCGGATCGCCCCCATTGGAGAGAACGAACCACGCCAAACCGCCGGTCACGACCAACAGACACACGGCCACGGCCAACAGCGCGACGAAAGGTCCGCCTTGTTGTCTCGAATCGCTCATCACTGGCTCCTTCTCGTGAAATTCCGGTTTGGATAGTCCCCGATCGGCGAGGGCGGCGAGAATTTGCGCGGAGAGATCGGGCGGACGATCCTCGCCCAGCACTTCACCGAGTGCCTGGTCGAGCAAGCGGTCTTCGAGACGCTCGTTGTCGGGATCGTTTGTTTCGCTCATGATTTGATCTTCATTTCCACGCAATCGCGTAAGGCACCACGGGCTCGGCGCAGGAGCGTTTTGACTCCCTCGGGGGTCATCTCCAATTGGCCGGCGATGCGGTCGCGGGAAGCGTTGTCGGTGTAACGCAGCGAAAGGGCTTCCCTGCTACGCGAGTTCACGGCCGTTTGGAGACAGTCTTTCAAGGCGTCCAGGTAGTCGTCCAAGCCGTCTTCGCCGGCCACTTCGGCCCACACGGCTTCGGCCCGATCCAAAAGGCCGGCTGCCGGCTCGCGGCTTTGTCGGCGGCGAGCCGAGAGCAGCCGGTGGCGGGCCGCCGTCCGTAGATAGGCCGCTGTTTGGCGGCTTGAGCACTGCTGAAACGACGACTGAAACACCGCCAAGAAAGTCTCCTGCGTCAAATCGTCGGCCTCGGTCCGGTCGCAGCCCAAATAGCGCAAATAGCGCCACACCCCACGCTGATGCTCGCGCACCAGTTGGGCCAACTCAGACTGGCGTCGGACCACTGCCATCGTCATGCCCTTATAGCGCCGCAGCGTGGCAAAAGGGTTCAAGAAAGTTGCCAAAACGTGAGAAAGAGCGGGACATCCGCATCTGTGTCTTACTATAAGGGCCCGTTGAAGAAGGGGACAGGCACCTCGCCCACAACTGTACTGGCCGGGGAAGACGCAATCCCGCTCGGAGCCCAACCCCTTTTTCGGCAGGCTGGCAAACGACCCTAAATCCATATC
>JABMRP010000793.1 GCA_013202535.1 Planctomycetota bacterium | reverse complement strand
TCGCGCCGCAGAGTCCGATGTGCAGGGAGAGGAATCGGGTTACCGTGTGATGACCGAAGGCAGGTCCTCCGACGGCCAACTGAAACAGATCGCCGCCGATCACGGGAACGAGATTGAGAAAGTTGGTTCGCACCACGGTGCTCCAGTAACCGCGCTGATCCCACCGCAACAGATCGCCGGTCAGGCAGAGCCCCAGTATGGTAAGCAGAATGAGCACGGCGAGCCAGAAAATCACTTCGCGCGGTGCGCGATAGGCCCGGGTCACCAGCAGTTGGAGCAGGTAGATCCCGGCCAGGGCAACCATGACCTGGGCCGTGTAATGGTGCAGGCCGCGCAGCAGCCATCCGCCGAGCAGTTCGTGTTGGATATAGTAGACGCTTTCCCAGGCGGTCTGGGCGCTGGCGCTATAAACCATCCAGAGAAAGAATCCGGTGATTGCCTGCACCACAAACCCGAACGCCAACAGGGCCGGCAAGACGAACCGGAGCCCGGCCCCGCCTTCGACGCGCTGATGGATGCAGTGGCCTGCCGCGGTGCCCAAGCCCGTGCGGCTTTCGATCCAGGTGATGATGGCTTTCATGCTTCTTTTTTCTCGGACGTGCCGGTCTGGTAGTTGACGAAGGCGACCCAAACCTCGTTGCCGTGCTTGATCTCGCAGGCCAGCGTGTCGAGCGGTCGCGGACTGGGCGAACTGTCGGGATCCTTGAGTTGGCCGTCCAACTCGAACCGCGCGGCGTGGCATGGGCAGTAGAAATCGCCCTGCTTCGAGTCGTACTCGACGTAGCAGCCGGCGTGGGGACAGACGACGTGGATCGCTTCGGCCTTCGACTCGCCCATGCGCCGCACGTACACGGCACCGACCGGCACCTGCAGCAGTCGGTTCCAGGCGTCGCCGCGGTCGGCGATCACGGGAAACCGGCGAGGCGATCCGTCGGCCGGCAGGGCGTCGAGCGTGGTGACGCGGATCGACTGCCCCGCTTCGCTCTTCTGCCGCCATGGATTGAAAAACGAAACCAGGCCGACGATGCCGGGCACGGCAAGGGCAGCCAGCCCCATCGCGCCGGCGGCCATCTGGCCGAGAAAGTTACGCCGCGGCGAATCGGCGGAAAGTTCGGGAGTGTCGGACATGGTATCGGATACCGCTATGGGGGAGGGGAATACTCGGTTCGTCACGGAGTTTCGGCGAGGGTGCCATGGGCGGCTTGTCCGCCCTTGTTTTCCCGGGGCTGGGCAAGGGCGGGCAAGCCGCCCATGGCACCCCTTGGATCGCGTTTCCTGGACATTCCAGAAGTACCAAATGCAACGTCACACCAAACGCCATCGATTATTGCATGGCGGCGCGCATGGCGTCAAGAACTCGGGCGCGAACGCTCTCCAGCGGTCCGGCAATCGTGGCCCCGGCCGCGGCCTTGTGTCCGCCGCCGCCGAACTGCTCGGCCAGGGCACAGCAATCGAGCGAGTCGCGGCCGCGAAAGCTCACTTTGAATCCCCCGCCGGGCTTCTCGCCGAAGAAGACGGCCGCCTCGGTGCCGCCGACCGAAAGGGTCATGTTGATGATGTTTTCCGTATCGGAGGGGAGCGCACCGGTGGCCTGGAAGTCGTCCTGCATGACGTGTGTGTGGATCAGCCGTCCGTCCAACTCGGTTTGCACCCGGCCCAGAACCCGGCCAACCAGCCGCAACCGGCCGACGCTTTCCCGCTCGTACAGCTCGGCGTACACCCGGTCGGGTCGAACACCGGCGTCGATCAGTGTGCCGACGAGGCGATACGTGTCGCCGGTGACCGACGAAAAACGAAACCACCCGGTATCGGTTGCCACGGCGACGAACAACGGCGTGGCCATTGCCTCGTTGATCTCCACGCCCAACTGCCCGGCGGCCTTGGCCACCAACTGGCCGGTCGCCTCGGCGGCGACGTCTCGAAAGACCTCGGCCCCCAGATCATCCTGGCTTCGATGATGGTCGACGACCACCTTCAGACCCTGGAACTCCCGGACCACCGGGGCCATCCGGCCCAACTGGATCCAGGCGCCCGTGTCGAGCACCATCAGCACGTCGAAGCCGTCGAACTCCGTGGCCGGGGTGTCTTCGGCGAGCACTTCGATCCTGGAGGCCGGGTCGATGAACGTCACGTTCGGCGGGGTCGGATGCGCGTTGACGATCCGCACCTCCTTACCCAACGCCTCCAAGATCAGGGCCATCGCCAACTCGCTCCCCAAGGCATCGCCGTCGGGTCGCACGTGGGTGGTCAACAGAAACCGGCGGTTGGCACGGACGATCTCGGCGAAGTGGGTCCAGTTGCACATGACGGATGATTCACCCCGTAGGCATTGTGTCGACAATCCGCCGCGTATCGGCGACGTCGCGATGGAGTTGGGCGACGAGTTGGTCGACCGACTCGAAGGTCTCGACGTCTCGCAGCCGGGCCAGAAAGTCGATCTCGATCGGGTCGCCGTAGATACGGGCGTCGAAGTCGAGCAGGTAGGCTTCGACCTTCAGCGCGTGTTCGTCGAAGGTGGGGTTCGGGCCGATACTCAAAGCGGCCGGCCACCACGTGCCCTGGGCCAATGCCCGGCCCGCGTAAATCCCTTGGCCCGGCAGAAGCGTATCGATTGCGTCGACGTTGGCCGTGGGGAACCCCAGCTTTCGGCCTCGCTGGGCACCGTGGACCACCAGTCCACGAATGCGATAGGGCTGGGTGAGCATCGC
>JABMRP010000792.1 GCA_013202535.1 Planctomycetota bacterium | reverse complement strand
GTAGCAGGCACACTCCGTGTGCCGTCCGCCCCTTACGGCACACGGAGTGTGCCTACTACTTCGGAAATGGCGAAGAGTTGTGATCGAAAGGAAAGAGTCATGTCCTACACGAAACTACGAATCGCCTTGATCCTCTCCGTCTTGTCGATGGCCGCGATTCCATGTTCCAGCCACGTCGTGCTCGCCGCCGAACAAGACGGCCAATCGCCCGAGGAGCCGGAGATCTTCGTGGGCGAGCCGTCCAAGGACGACCTCGCGCTGCGCTTCGGTGAAGCGGCCATCCGCAAGGTCCTGCGGCGGAAAGTCGAGTTCGAGTGGATTCCGGACATCCCGCTCGAGTCGATCATCCACGACCTGCGGCACGAATACAAGATTCCGATTGTCTTCGACTACAAGGAAATCGAGAAAGTCCTGGGAATCATCCCCAACGAAACCCTGACGGCCGGTTGCGACTATCGGGGCATCTCGCTCGGATCGGCGCTGGAGTTGATGCTCGGTCAACTGCAACTAACCTGGGTCATCGACAAGGACGTGCTGCTGATCACGACGCGGGAGAGGGAAGGTTCGTTCATGCTCACCACGAAGGTCCACGAAGTGGCCGATCTGGTGATGCGGCGCGACGAGCAGGACCGGACCGTGGCCGACTACGACTCGCTGGAGAACTTGATTACCACGACCGTCCGCCTGGAGAGTTGGGAGGACGTTGGCGGGCCGGGGACGATGCGGCACCAACGTTACCGAAACGCGGAGACCCTGGCCGTGCGTCAGACGGCGCGCATCCACGAAGAGATCGAGAAGCTGCTGGCCGACATCCGCGCCGTTGCCGCGGCGCAAGACGGCCAGCCCACCGCGGCCGAGAAGCTCTCCCGCAACGAGAAGGCCATTCGCCGAGCGCTGCGGAAGAAGACGACAATCCGCTGTAAGGACGTTCCACTGAACAAACTCGTTGCCCGGTTGCGGAAAGAGTATCGGATCGTCGTCGAGTGGGATCGGTACGAGTTGGAGCACGTGCCTGCCTGGGGCGACCCCATCCATGCGCCAGTATCGTGCGACTACACCAACATTTCGCTCCGCTCGGCGCTGGAACTGATGCTCGCACCCGTGGAATTGACGTGGGTGATTCACAACGAAGTATTGCTGATCACGTCGGTTGAGAAGGCGGACCGAATGCTCGACACAAGGGTCCACGACGTGACCGATCTGGTGATGTACCGCGTCGGGGACGGTCGCGCCCTGGCCTCCATCGAGTCGCTGGAGGACGTGATCATGACGGTCGTCTCCCCGTACTCCTGGGACCAAGTCGGCGGGCCGGGTATAACGGGACACCTGGACACCGGGAACGCCAAGATCCTGGTCGTGCGGCAGTCGATGCGCGTTCACGAGGAAGTCGAGAAGCTGTTGGCCGACCTTCGCGCCACGGCGGAAGAGAACCGCCGGAAGCACGGCGATGCCCCGCTGCCGCTACGGATCACCCCGATACCCCCACGGCCCGGCGTCACCGGGCCTCTCGATCAGCCCGTTGAAAGAGGGGGTATTTGACGTCTCGGGCGCCAGCGAGATGGCATCGCTCAACCGCCCAGCAACTTCACCAGCCACTCCAGCAGCCAGACGGTGGCTTCCACGGGCCAGCGAAGGAGACTGACGCCGTAGATCATCGGCAGCAGGATCACGGCCATCAGGGCGATCGGTCCGAGCCGGCAAAAGTCCTCCCAGGCCGGACGCATCTGGCGGGGGATCAGCGCGTCGACGACGCGGCTACCGTCCAGCGGGGGAATCGGCAGCATGTTGAACGTGGCCAGAATCACGTTCAATATGACGAACATCTGCAGGAGTTGCATTACCCGCGGGTTGTCGACGAGCGCCGCCGGCTGGAAGCGAATCACCAGGGCCCAGACCACGATGCCGACCAGCGCCATCACGAGGTTCGAGATCGGCCCGGCCGCCGCGGTAATCATCATCCCCTTGCGCATGCTGATGCCGCGGTGGAAGCGGAGCGGGTTGATGGGAACCGGACGAGCCCAGCCGAAGGGAACGCCCATCAGCGGCAGCAGAAGCGTGCCGATCGGGTCGATGTGGGCCAGCGGGTTGACGGTCATTCGGCCCATCCGCGCGGCCGTGTCGTCGCCCAATCGCCAGGCCGCCCACGCATGAGCCCACTCATGCACACTGAGCGAAAGCCAAAGCGGAATCAGTAACGTCAACCGCGATACGAGCCAGGCTTCGTCGATCATCTTCAAGGAATCTCCGTTGTTGTTGGATGCCGGTAGCCACCGTCGCCAGACGGTGGGATGCCATTCGACCCACGGTCTGGCGACCGTAGCTACCGGGAACTTCAGGCCAATCCCGGAGGCTCGCGACCCCAGGGATCGGTCGCCACGTCTTCGCTCCCGGCAAGCTCCGTTCCCCGCAGGGCCTCGACCTTCTGGATCTGCGCCTTGGACACAATGGTTGCCGATCCGTCGCAGTGGACCTTGACGAAGGTGGCATCGGCCCACAGAACCTCGCCCTCGACGATCGACCGGTCGCGCAGCGTCAGCCGAACGACGGCCCGGCCGGTCGGCTCGGCCAACTGGGTTGCCGACTCGACGAGCACGGCGTCGAGCTTGTCGAAAAGTTGCCGTTGCAGTTGCAGTGGCCGAAGTGCCTGGAGGAAATCGTCCTGGCGGATGCGCGGCGGTGCCCCGTCGTCGCCCGAGCGTCGCACGGCCAGCAAGGCCGCCTCGTTGGCCAGATTCTCCAACTGCGAGCCGTTGTAGCCGTCGATCAGACCGGCCAGCGATTCCAGCCGCATCTCTTGTGACAGCGGCTTGTCGCGGGTGTGAATTTCGAGGATTTCGAGCTGTTCTTCCCGCGTCAGTTCGGGGATCTTGATCCGCCGGTCGATACGTCCCGAGCGCAGCAGGGCTTTATCCAGAATGTCGGGCCGGTTGGTCGCGGCCAGTACGACGACCCGGTCGTTGGCCTGAAAACCGTCGAGACAGACCAGCAGTTGGTTGAGCGTCTGCTCGCGCTCGTCGTGGCCCGAGCCGATGCCCGAGCCGATGCCCGAGCCGCGACGCCGGCCGACGGCATCCAGTTCGTCGATGAAGATCACCGCGGGCGCGTCCTTAACGGCCGTCTCGAACATGTCGCGAACCCGGGCCGCTCCCACGCCGACAAACATCTCGACGAACTCCGAGGCGCTGACCAGGTAGAACTTGGCCTTGGTCTCGCCGGCCACCGCCCGGGCCAGCAGCGTCTTGCCGCATCCCGGCGGACCTTCCAGCAACACGCCGCGGGGCAGCCGCACCCCGGCGTCGACCCAGCGTCGGGAGTCGTTGAGGAAATCGACGACGTCGCGCAGTAGTGTCTTGGCTTCGCGGCAGCCGCCGACGTCGGCAAACGTCACCTGGCTCGACTCGGAGATCAGCTTGGCCCGGCTCCTACTGAAGGCCTGAATCCCGCCCATGGGGCCGCCGGACATTCTCCGGAGAAACAGAAAGAGCGCCAACAGCACAACGCCGCCGACAACGAAGTAAACCCAGACGGCACGACCGCCCGATTTCTCGCCCGCACCGATGACGATCCCCTGGTCGGAAAGCGATTGGGTTAGTTCGTAGTCGATCATGCCAAAGGTGACGTACTGGCTTTCCGAGTCGTACCGCGAATACGTGATTTCGTTGCTGACCACGTCGACCGCAGCGACCCGGCCGGCTTCGACGTCCTCGCGAAAGACGTCGAAGGCGACGGAAAAAGGCTCGGGACGGGAACCCATGGACGAGAAGACCCACAGGAAGACCCCGATCAGAACGATCCACACCAACAACGTCTTCAGCCGCTTGTTCACGTCTCGATTCTCCTGCAAACGGGAGTGAAAAAGGGGGACTGGCTCCGAGCACAAAACAGGGCGAATCCTCGCTACAACGGCTGCCGCGTGGTGCCTGTCCCCCTTTTTCACGGCGCGCTCCAATGCCCCGTCGGAAAAAGGGGACAGGCACCGTCGGCAGACGCCCCAGCCACTTTGAAACAAGGCTCTCGACGGAGCCAGTCCCCTTTTTCCGACGGGGCATTGGAGCGCGCCGTGAAAAAGGGGGACAGGCACCTCGCGGCAGCCGTTGTCGCG
>JABMRP010000791.1 GCA_013202535.1 Planctomycetota bacterium | reverse complement strand
GTAGTATTAGGCACTGCCACGCAGTCGTCGACAGGCAGTGGCGGCGTCCCCACCAGGGGAAATGACGGCAACACGGACGGCAACTGGGGAGGGGGCTCCGTACAGCACACGGGCTCGGGGGTAGGCCAGTGGTGGCAGGTCGAACTCCCCAGCGTCACCGACCTGGACGCGGTGCATGTGTGGAGCCGCACCGATTGCTGCTGGGACCGCGTCGACGACTTCAACCTCATCGTCAGCGATGCCGTCGGCGATCAGATCTACAACCAGCGGATCACCGGCGTGGGCTCCGGTGCCGGCCGCAACCGGCTCATCTCGCTCAGCGCGATTGACGCCGTCGTCATGACCACGCCGATCACGGTGGTATCCGACTCCGGTCTCAGTGCGGTCAGCGACAGCACGGCCACGTTCACCGACGTGACGCTTAACAACGGCACGGCACTGGCGACCAGTGGCGCCGACACGATCTTCTCCGGCCTCACCCTGGCCGGTGCCAGCGGCACCTTGGCCCCGACGAACCACCTCGCCGTGACCGGCTACAACGACGGCGGCGCGGCCAAGACGCTCATCATGGGCGGCACCGGCACCCTGCTGATCGACAACGCAGCCAGCGGGATTTCCGCCGCCGCGACGACCTTCGAGGCCGCCTCGGGGCGTCTGGAGGCCAATGGCCCCAATGCGCTGGGCGGATCCACTTCGCTCACCATCTCCGGCGGAACGGCCGCCTTCGGCGACCACGTCGGGCCGCCCACCATTGCCAGCGGGGCCTTGGGAGCTTGGACCTTCGACAGCGGAACGGCCGCCGATACGTCCGGCTCCTTCAACAACGGCATTGCCGGCGGCTCGCTCACCTACGAGGCCGACACCCCCCTGGGCGTCGGCCAATCGCTCCAATCACATTCTGGCGGAGGAGCCGGAAACGTCCTTACCGTGCCTAATTCTGCCTCGCTGCAGTCCATCGACGACTCCCTCTCGCTCGCCTACTGGATGAAATCGAACACGGGCGACAACGGCAACTGGGTGCGCCTCTTCCAGAAGGGAACCGAGGCGAACGGCGATCGAAGCTGGATGGTCAACCGGTATAACAACGGCAATGAAGTCAACGTCCGGGTCGACACTACGGGGGGATTCAACCAGAACATCGCCCGCGGCGGCCCGCAACCTTTCGACGGAGAATGGCATCATGTGACCTTCACGTTCGATTCGGGCACCTGGAACAAGTACTTCGACGGCGAGCAGGTCGGCACGGGAGGCTACAACCACGGTGACGGGCTGACCAACACTCGAGACCTCTACATATTCGGCCGAAACGCGGCCGGACACTACGTCGGCTCTCTGGACGACATCTACCTCTACGACCGGGCCCTGTCGTCGACCGAGGTACGGGACTTGGTGCATACGCTGACGGCTCCCGACATGTCCGCCGTCAACGTATCGGTTACCGCGCCGTCGTCCACCCTTGAGGTGAACTCCATAGCGCCGGCGACTTTCAATTCGCTCACCATGGCCAACGGCACCGATTTGACCACCACCGGCAACGTGGCCGGGATCACCTTCAAGCAGACGACCCTTCCCGGCGGGACCGCTACCTTCAAGCCGGAGGTACCCACCACGCTGACCGGGACCACGGGACTGGCCAATCCCGGCTCGGCTTCCCGACTGGTGGCCGCCGGCTCGTCCGACCTGATCATCAACAAGGCGCCGACCGGCAGCATGGCCAACGTAACGCATGAGGCCAAGTCCGGGCGAATGGTGCTCGATTACGTGGGTGGCGATCCCACCGGCGGCGCGCCCCTGGTCGCCACCGGCGGCACGTTCACCATGCAAGGCGCACCGGGTCTACTCTCCAACCAACTGGAATACGCCTTCTACGACAACGCATCGAACACCACACTGGCGGCCATTGATGACGGCACCGATGGAAACGGCCAGAATGGGGGCCTGTTTGCCCTGACCCCGTCCAACCAGAGTGCCTGGCCCTCGCAGGTCCGCGGCAAGTCCTCTTGGACGGACGAAGTTTGGCAGGGCGGCAACATAAGCAACTCGTACGCCCAGATGTGGTCGGGTAAGGTCACCGTTCCGGCAGACGGCACGTATCAGGTCCGCGTCCACGGCGACGACCATGAAATGTTCTGGCTGGACGTTAATCAAGATGGTGAATTCAACACGGGAACCGACGACATCACCCGCAACGTGCCGCCGGAGGGGTGGAATGCGGCTAAGACCGGGTCCGTCACGCTGGCCGCGGGGCAGACCTACGATTT
The DNA here is from genome assembly GCA_013202535.1 of Planctomycetota bacterium. Taxonomy (GTDB): domain Bacteria; phylum Planctomycetota; class Planctomycetia; order Pirellulales; family Thermoguttaceae; genus JABMRP01. Next base: position 3,475 of record JABMRP010000791.1, on the reverse strand, counting down.
CGCCATCGCCCACTACGAAGGCGGCGGCGGCGACTTTGTGCAGGTCGAGATTACCCCCCCGGCAGCGTTGGGCATGCCCACCTTCCGCATCAACCCCAGCGACCCCGACCAGAACGGCCTTTGGTCGAGGTCCGGCATCACCGCACTGGATATCCAGAACACGTTGACCGTCGATAACGTGCCCGCCGACGGGTTTGGCATGTCCGGCTTCATGATCGGCGGTCGCAATGACAGCAACCTCGATTTCGCCGGCGGCGGCGGTCTGCTCTCGGAAACGCCCGTTGGAAGCACCCTCTTCGACGGCTTGCTCGATATCAACGGCGACGGCGCGTTTCGGGCATTGATTCCCGAAATCACCCGCAACGACGATTACCAGTCGCTCTTCACCGGCACACTGACCGTCGACCCGGCGTCGGCCGGCAACCACCGCTTCGAGATGGCCAACAAGGACGACCGGACGGTCATCTGGGTCGACCTCGACCAGGACGGCGCCTTCAGCCATACCGGAACCGCCGGCGACGAGCAGATGTTCGGGCTGAACAACGGCAACCGAACCGTCAACCTGGCCGCGGGTGAGTATGCCGTTGCCATGGGGCACATGGAACACGGTGGCGGGTCACGGATCCGCGCCCTGATTCAGACACCCGCTTTTGGCAACCGAGTCATCGATCCGAGCGACCCGGCCCAGGCCGGCCTCTGGTCGACAACGCCCACCTCGACGCTCGAACTGATCACCGACGTGGATGCCAATCTGAGGGAACTGGTCCTGAAGAACGGCGACCTGCGAATCACCGGCGGCAACCATCTCAGTGTCGAGCAGGCCAGCATTTCCCCGACTTCGTCGGCCAACGTCGGACTGATCACCGACACCGATACCCTTCTCACCGGCAACACGGGCTTCACCGGCAACGGCCGCACGGCGACCTTCACCAAGGCGGGCGACGCCACCTTGACGCTCGACAAGCCGGGCACCGGACTGGGTGACGTTACCTGGAAGGTCACCCAAGGCACGTTGGCCGTCTCCGGCGACAATCCGCTGGGACCCGACGGCAGCAACGTCAATCTGGCCGGCGGTATCTTCCAGGTCACCGGCGCGGTGACCGCCGGCGCGGTGACACGCGATCCGACGGCGCACTGGGCGTTTGACGAAACCACGGGCACCACGGCCGCCGATTCGACGGGCACTTACAACGGCTCACTGCAAGGCGACCCAGTCTGGCAACCGGCCGGCGGCGTCGCTGGCGGAGCACTGCTGTTGGACGGCAACGGCGATCACGTTCTGATCCCCGGCGGAGCCAATCGGATCGACATCGATAACAAATCGTACTCCTTGGCCTTCTGGGCGAACCGGGACTCGACCGATGGTGATTACGTGATTGGCCAGGGCGACAACGGCAACACGCGCAGTTCGTTGCACGTCGGTTTCCGCGACAACAACACGTTTACCAACGCCGTTTGGGGCGACGACCTGAACTTCGACAGCGCGACGGTAACCGATACCGCCGACTGGCACCACTGGGTCGCAACCTACGATGCCGACGGCAACCGCCAGGAGATCTGGATGGACGGGCAGTTGGTCGCCGGGCGCGGCACGGGCGGAGACTTCCAGAGCAACGGCAGTAACGACTTCTGGATCGGACGCCGCCGAGACGGTAACAACTTCGCCGGCCTGCTCGACGAAGTCTACGTCTTCGATGGCGTGCTCGGCAGCGACGAAGTCCAGAGTCTCTTCGCCAACAGCCATATCGGTGCGATCGACATGACGGACACCAACTTCCGCGTCACCGCCGACTCGACGCTCAACGCGGAAACCGCCTTGACCGCGGCGTTCGGCAACGTGACCTTCGAGGCCGGTACGCTCAACGTGGTCGGTGCCCCCGGCGGTGTCAGCTTCACCGGCGGCGGGATCGCTGCCGGGGCAATCGCCTCGGGTATTAACAACTCCGCGGACGTAACCATCAACGGCCCCTTCGACGGCAACAACGCCACGGCTACCTTCACCAAGACCGGGGCCGGTGCGTTGATCCTTCCCCAAGGCACCGTCAACCACGGCGGTGTTTCGGTCAATGCCAACGGCGGCCGGATCGTTTCCGGTGGTGCCATGCAGGCGGCCAATCTGACGATCGGCGGCGGCGGTAACGTCGATACGGGCGTCAACGACGTCACCATCGGCGATGGCGGCGCCTTCTCGGCCGGTTCCATGAAGATCTCCGGCAGCGGCTCCCCGTTTACCGTCGGTGGCGACAACATGGCCGCCGGACCGCAGCGGCTCGGCCTGACCGGCGGTACGGTCACGATCAACGGCGGCGGCATGCCGGGCGGCGTCCAACTCTGGGTCGACGCCAGCGACATCGACGCCGACGGCAATCCGGGCAACAACCCGGCCGATGGTGCGAACATCACCGTCTGGAAAGACAAGACCGGACTGGGTGGACGCGATTTCGACGGGCGAGCCAGCGATCCCAGCTACAGGACCAGCGGCCCCGACCTTCCCAATGGTAATCCCGTGGTGTATTTCGACGGCAATGATGAGCTGTGGACGACCTTCGATCTCGACTTCGTCAGCGAGTACAGCATCTTTTCGGTGGCCCGATATGCCGGGTCCGGGAACAGCGACGGGCAGTCCAGGCGGGTGATCGACTCCCGAGACCACAACTGGCTCTTCGGGTACCATGGGGCCTTGGACGAGAGGTTTTACGCGGAGGGATGGATCCACACCACGGGAAGCGATAACACGGACTGGCACCTGCACACCGGCACCATGAACGACGATCCCGATCCGAAAGCCTCCTTCTGGAAGGAAGGCAATTTGCTGACCTCCAACGACACTGGGTCCAATAACACCAACTACAAGCCGGGCCAATTGAGATTTGGCGGACGGGGCAGCGAGAACTCGAATTCTGAAGTCGCCGAGTTGCTGGTCTTCGATCACCTCCTCACCGCCGACGAACTCAACAGCGTGGGCGGTTATCTGGCGGCGAAATACGGCATCAACGCCCCCAACTACACTGGCAACATTGACCCGCCGCCGATCGACCTGCCCGACACCGACGTCAACGTATCCGCCAATTCCACGCTCCACGCCGACACCGCGCTGACGGCCACTTTCGGTAACCTGGACATGGCCGCCGGCGTCGATCTGACGCTCACCGGCGCGGATGCCGGGTTCAGCTTCAACAATGTCAGCGGCGGTCATTCGGTTGACCGAGGCATGACCGTCCGCGGCGGGATTGCGCCGGGAGTCGGTGTCGAGTCGGACTTCGGCGTTGGCGGCAATCTCGTCTTCGACGATACGGCCGGTGCCAATACGTACGATTGGGATCTCGGTCCCGACGCCGATGACGATGGGATCGGCCAGTACGATACGGTCCGTGTGTCGGGTGACTTGACCCTCGGCGACTGGACGCTCGCGCTGCACGACCTCGGCGGCGAGGCTGCCGAGTGGGACCCGCTGGCCTTGTTCACCGGCTTCAGC
>JABMRP010000790.1 GCA_013202535.1 Planctomycetota bacterium | reverse complement strand
GCATAGCACCCAATTGACCGACGGCGGCATGGCGGCGATCTCCGGCATGACGGCGTTGGAGAAGCTGGACCTCGGCGCCCAGGGAGTCACCGGCGCCGGAATGAAGCATCTCACCGGGTTGCCAAATCTGACGGACCTTACGTTGACCGGCGTGCAACTCGACGACGCTTCGCTGGAAGTCTTGCGATCCTTGCCCCGGCTGAAAAACTTGACGCTGATCAAGACGCCGATCACCGATGCCGGATTGGCCGGCCTGGGCCAACTCAACGGCCTGGAGAAACTCGTCTTGGCCGGAAGCCGGGTCTCCAACGCCGGGCTGGTCCACCTGAAGAAGCTGGGCGGACTTCGCCATCTCGATCTGAGCCGAACGGCGGTCACCGGCGCGGGCTTGGTTCATCTGCACGGCATGAGCAGCCTGCGCGAACTCCGCCTCGGGGGGATCGCGGTCGTCGGCCCGGCCATCGAGGCGTTACACGCGACGATCCCCCAATGCCGCATCGAAGACCCTTGGTGCGGCGGCTGCATGACCTGGGAACCGAAGGAGTGAGGGAGGTCGCGCCTTCTCTTCCTCTCTTCCATCCGCGGAACCGCCAGAATCCGCACGATCGTCACGCGCGGCCGCGCGGATCGTTTCCCCCCGCAGGTCGAGTAGTCCGGAAATCCGGTTCTTGTGGGGGTTTGGTTTGACTACGTGGTTTTTCTGACCTACGTTTCATTATCGCAGGACGGTGTTTCCAGATGTCACCGTTTCCTGATGTCACCGCCCGGCGGAGGCAACGTTGTCACCGCGGCGGCGGACGTGCGGAGGAATGCCTTCTGACATGAACGTCGAGCTAGTCGAGAAACCCGAGTCGCGGTCCGTCGAAGAGACGAGGCGGCGGACCATTCTGATCATCGACGACGACCAGTCGATGGTCGAGGTGCTGAGCTTTCGTCTGAAACGTCAGGGATACGACGTCTGCTCGTCCACGTTCGGCCGCGAAGGGCTGGGGTTGGCCCGATCCGATCACCCCGATCTGATCCTCCTCGACTTGCGTCTGCCGGATACCGACGGACTGACCGTCTGCCGCGAACTGGCCGATTCTCCGGCCACCTGTTGTATTCCCGTGATTATCCTCAGCGGGCTCGATCAACCGGACATCCTTCGCAATTGCCGAGCGGCCGGTTGCCTCTACTTTGTCCACAAGCCGTACGACCCCAACGCCCTGCTGGTGCTCATCGAGCAGGCGATCACCGACACGGCCGATTGGAATCCGCGGCCGGAGTGAGCGGTTTTCCTGGGGTTGTCCTGACTCGATGGACCCATTTGTCGCGGCGGACGCCCTTGTAGGGCCGTCGACGGTTCTTGTCCACCAAACGCGATCATGGGGCCCGACGTCTACCTCGGGTTATGTGCCGGCCACCCACCATTGCATTGCTTTGCCGTGAGCATGAGACTAAACTATGGCCATTGGGCGTTGATGCGCGGCGTGAGAGAGAAAATCGGAAACAAACCTTAGCGCGACAGGGAGTCTGAGAATGCGGAGCCGATGGACGAAACGCGTTGCCGGGTGGGCCACGGTCTGTGTTTTTCTGGTCACGGCCACGCTTGCCGCGGAGCCGGTGAACCTCGCCCGAAAGGCGAAGGTCTCGGCCAGCAGCGAGTTCAGCGATGAATACCGGGCGGAGATGGCCATCAGCGGCGCCGTTCCGTCGGAGTTCAACCAGGACGCCGATTGGGCGGTCAAGGCGATGCAGACGGGCCGGTTCACGCTGCAATGGGACCAACCCATCGAGGCGGCCCAGATTATCTACTACGCCCGGGTGACCAGCCCGTTGCTGGAGTGCTTCAAGGACTACGAGGTCTATCTGAACGACGCCGAGAAACCGGCCGTGCGGGGCACCCTGGAACATCGTCGCGGGCCGCAGAGGATCGACTTCCCCAAACAGCAGGTCACGAAGATCCGCATCGAGTTCCTCTCCGCGCATCCCACTTCGCCAAACCCCGGGGCGGCCGAGATCGCCGTGTACGCGGCGCCGGTGACCGAGAAGCAGTTGGCCGAGATGCGGATTCCGCCGCAGGAGAAGACGCCCGAGGCCCGGGCGCTGCGCGATGCATTGCTCGACGGCAAGCTGGGATTCGAGAAGATCCTGCTGGTCAAACGCAAGCCGCTGAACATCTCGCACGTCTACGTCTACCATGTCGAAGGGTTCCGCCCCGGCGGCGGGTTGTATGTCTTCTCGCCCGGCGAATTTGACGGCGAACTGAAGTGCATCTTCGATGCCGGCGAAGGCATGATCACCACGGCCGATCTGTCGTACGACGGCAAGGAAGTGGTCTTCGCGCTGCGTCGCGGCGGCCACGTCGGCTCCAACCCGGTCGGCCATATCGAAGACATCTCCTGCTACAAGGAGGAAGAGAGCAACTACCACGTCTTCAAGATCAACTTCGACGGCACCGGCCTGGCGCAACTATCCGACGGCTCGTACAACAACCTCGATCCGGCCTGGCTACCCGACGGCGGTATTG
>JABMRP010000789.1 GCA_013202535.1 Planctomycetota bacterium | reverse complement strand
GAGGATGCCCGCCCATCCCGGTGATGTAATCGTTGAGGTCGTCGCAGACGATCAACACCACGTTGGGCCGGTCGGCGGCTTCGGCGGCAGAGCACAGCAACCCCGCGATGAGCAGACACGATAATCGCGGTACCATTCTTCTCCTCCGTATGCTTTCAGTCGTCAGCCGGTAATCTCGCACCCGGATCAGGCGATCAGCCTTTTGAGCATCGCCACGGTGTCTCCGGTCAGGGTCCTTGCGGCAGTGGGGGCAAAAGGCGGCAAGTCGATGATTTTGGGGACGGTGATCGCCGAATACTCACCGGCCTTGAAGGCGTTCGGGTCCGGCAGGTAGCCGATGATATCGTCGGTGTAGCCGACCACGAGCGTGTCTTCCAGCGGCGAATCCCGGCGGATGGTCAGGCCGTAGCAAGTGTAAAGCTCCGACGGATGAAATACGAGCCCCAGTTCGCCCAACTGCATCGCACTGAGCGGAACCGTCGTGTGTGTCTGGGTGATGTCGCGCTTCACCGAGCTTTGAAACCAGTCTTCGGCAAAGCCCGCATCGACCCAAGAGCCGCCGCTGCACTTCGACGGGTCCTTACGGTACGCGGCCAGCCACTGGCCGAACCGTTCCATGTCGAGCGGGAGCCGGCTCTGCCGCGTTTGCATGCGCAGGGTGTCAACTTTCACTTGCCTGGCCGTTTCGATCGCCCGGGTAATCGCGGCAGCCACCGGTTCGGCTGTCTTCTCGGCCGCGCCAATCCAATGGCTCGCGTCGCCGGCGTTCACGTCGCCGCAATGGCCCTGCAAGTACGACGGAGCCATTCCGTGCTTCTGGCGGACCAACTCAGCGACGAGTCCGGGCCAGTCGGGTCCGGCGTTATCGTCCTGGTAGCAGACCGGATGGGCGGAAAAATGATACCAAAGCAGGTTGCGTGACCCTTCGCCCCGATCAAAATGCAGTACGTGGACCGTCGTGTCGAGCCAGCGCTGGGCATCCGTGGAATCCTTGGTGAACTGCTCGTCGGTCTTCCAGGTCTTGGTGGTGCGATTGTTGCTGGCCCCGGGAGCCCGGCTCTTGCCCAGGTACAGCGCGGCCGGAGCGAGATCGTCCTTGGCCATCTCCACCGCCCGGACTATCTTCGTCTCGACCGAGGCCATGTACTCCGGCGAAATGGCGCCCCACTGGCGAAAATATCGAAACGTGGGCATGGAATGCGTGTGCGTGGCACAGATGCGGACGTTCGCGGCCGGAACGCCGAGTTGCTTGGCGATCCGTGTTTGAACTCGAGCCGTCATCTGGCGTGAGACGCCGCAGATATCCAGCGACACCATCGCCGCTTTCGCATCTCCCAGTCGGAGCACGAGCGCTCGGGCCGCGGCCGGCCGGCGGATGCCGACAATTCGGCGTTCCTTGCCGGCCGGGCGATGGAATCCGGCCATCTCGATCCCCAGCGGTGGTGTCGTATCCACCACGCCCTCGCCCGCTTCCAACCGCGGTTCCTTGGCCGCCGCGGAACCCGACCGCCCCGACAATGCCAACGCGGCTGCCGTGCCACCGCCGACGATCTTGCCCAAGAACGCGCGGCGCTGGAGGACGGTTTTCGTCGGTTCGCTCATCGTGCTTTCCTTCGTCGGTGAATCCTCAGGCTTCGGTTAGCGTACGTACTGCGGAATCTTCATCAGTTCGCCGTCTCTCAGGGCCGATTGGTGGGCCACGATGCCGGCAACGGTCAGGTTCAGCCCCCAGGTGATGTCGACCAGCGGCCTGCGGCTTTCGAGGATCGACATGACGAACTCGTTGCCCAGATATCCGTGCGAGCCGCCGTGTCCGCCGGGTGCCATGCCGGGTGGGAGCGGCGGCTTGGTCAACTTCGGCAGCTTCTTTTGAAGTCCCTGATAGTTTAAGCCGATCATCGATCCCTTTTGCCCCCGAACCCGACCGACTTCGCCGCCGTAGCCGGGCGTGTCCCAACTGACGCCCATTCTCGACATGCCCCCCTCGCTCGTACGAAACATCGCGATTTCGGTGCCGAAGGGGTTCTTGTACCGATTGTTCCGTGGCTGCAACTCCGTGCGGATGCTCGGCATTCCCATACACGAGACCTCGGTGAAGCTCCCGCCGGTGATGCACACGTAGTAGGCGTTGGAGTGCGTCGGATACCATTGAGGCGGAAGGCCAATTCGCCAGTCCTTGTACGAGGGGATCACCGCGCACGCGTAATGGAAGTACTCGCCTTCACTGTAGACCAGCTTGCCGAATCCACCGGCTTCGTGGATTTGCCGCATCGCGTAGAGATCCCCGTGGTAGCACGAGGTCTCGAAGAGCATGTAGTTGAGTCCCGACGTCTTCACGGCTTCGTGCAGCTTGTCGGCGTCTTCAAGATGCTCCCAGATGGCCGGCACCGCGCTGGCGACGTGCTTGCCGTGCTTGAGAACGTCGATGCAATGGCGGGCATGGCTGGGCGCATCGGTGGCACAGAAGATCGCCTCGATGGAATCGTCCTTCACCATCTCTTCGAGCGAGGGATAGGTCTTTTCACACTTGCACTGCCGGGCCAGCTCTTGGCAACGGTCCGGGAACAGGTCGCTGACGGCAACGACCTCGACGTTGGGGTGATGCTGCAAAGAGAACTGCGCACCGAACTTGCAGACGCCGTATCCGACGATCCCCATACGGATCTTCCGATCAGAGGCCTGTTTCCACGCGGCGGCCGTCTTCTGGTCGGCCTTTTCCTCTTCGAATCCCTGGATCTTCGGCTCGTCGGCTTTGCCCGCCGATGCGACTGCGAGGCCGGCGGCACCCAAACCGGCGATTTTCAGGAACGAACGTCGTGAAGTAGGCTCGGGCATGGCAGGTTCTCCTTGACTGACGTGAGTTGACAGGAGTATGATCCTCCAATAGAGCTTGGAGTCTAGCCTCTGGGCTGCCGATGGTCAAGGATTACCGTGCCGGGCCGTCGTCTCATCAGAAGCCGTTCGATCGCGCCTCGCCAAGTGAGGCACAAGAGAAGCCGCCGATTTCCCTTTAACCGTACTGGAGGCGACCATGAAACGCTCCTGCCTTCTCTCGCTGCTGTTGTCCCTGGCGGTCGTCGCCGCGGCCTCGGGCATGTCCCCGCTGAAGCACGTCGACGTCTTTGTCTCCGGCAAGGACGGATACACCGGGTATCGCATCCCGGCGATTGAAACGGCTGCCGACGGATCGCTGTTGGCCTTTGCCGAGGCGAGAAAGCACAACTTGAGCGACCCCGGAGGGAAAGGGCAGGAGATCGACCTGGTCCTGAAACGGAGCACCGACGACGGGGTCACGTGGTCGCCGATGAAATTGATCGAGCACTCCGGCGAATTTTGGTCGTCGTCGAATCCGGCCACCGTGGTCGATCACCAAAGCGGCCGCGTTTGGGTCTTTTATCTGCGCTGTAAGCCGGGGCGGGGCACTCATGCGGCCCGGCCGGGCACGGACGACGTGGCCAACCTGGCTCGCTACAGCGACGATCACGGCCAGACCTGGTCCGAGCCGATCGATCAGACCGACGTGGCCCGGGACATGGCCGACGCCCAGTGGCGGATCAGCGTGCCCGGCCCCGGCGGAGCGATCCAGGACCGCAAGGGACGGCTGATCGTCCCGATGTGGAGGTATGCCCCATGGAGTGCGTTTACGCTGTTCAGCGAAGACCACGGCCGCACCTGGCATCGCGGGGACGTGATGCCGGGAGAACAGGGAGTGGACGAGGACCAGTTGGTCGAGTTGTCCGACGGGCGGATCCTCCTCGACGCCCGCCAGCACGGCGGGCCCCATCGCTGGACGGCCACCAGCAGCGACGGCGGCCGCACCTGGTCCGCACCCGCCGCGGGCCAACCGGTGACCCCGGTCTGCTGCGCCGTCGAGCGCTACACGCTGAAGTCCGCCGGCGACGACCGCGACCGCATCCTCTGGACCGGCCCCCAAGGCCCGGGCCGCAACAAGCTGATCGTCCGCACCAGCTACGACGAAGGCCGGACGTTCACCCACCAGCGGCTAATCTCCGACGAGCCGGCCGCCTATTCCACGCTAACGATCCTCAAAGACAAGTCGGTCGGCGTTCTCTGGGAACGAGGCAACTATCGGTTTATCACGTTCACCCGCCTCGATCGCGAGTTCCTCGAACCGGCGCCGTGAAAGCCGTCGGCAGGGAATGGCGTGCCAACATTTAAGGCCACTGCCTCCAACCGTCTTGCAGTTTTTCTATTTCCCGTCGAGTGGCCTCATTCATGCTGCCCCTCCAACAACAGGGCTACTTGTCATTCCTTAGGAATCCAACGAACTCGTCCAACGTTTTCTGCTCTTCTTCGGTCAGCTTGGCAAACGATTCTGATTGGGCAGCGAACCGGGATGCAGTCTCCGAGAATCCTTGCGGCGCCTCCTTGATCGCTCCGGCCAGAACCAGCATTCGCCTCTCGGGAATCTTGTAGAAGTTGCACAGCTTGTGCAACGTCAGCGGTGAAGGGCGATAAGCATTGTTACGTTCCATCGCCACGATTTCGTCTCGGTCGATGTCCGCACGTTTAGCCAGTTTGTCGACGGTCATCCCGCGCCGCCTCCGTAGCATCTGAACAACGAGATGGAAAGCGTGTCGCATCCCGTCCACTTCGGGGTCCTTCGCGGTCATGACAACGCTCATCTTCTGCTTGAGCGCTTCCGCAATGCGGTTGAGCATGGACAACGAGTGTCCTTCATAGTCCGCATCCTCCAGACGACTGATTACTGACTGGGTTGTTGCGACTAGCTCAGCAAGCTCCTTCTGTGTGATCCCCGCATCGTTACGAAGATCGTGGATCATGCGAGCGACTTGAGCGTTCACCCGCTCAACCTCAACAGAAGCTTTCCGCTGAGGATCGTCCTTCACGTACCGATCGCGAAGGATCTTGACAGCATCGCTAGTCTTTTCCCTCTTAGCCATCGGCCTTCTCCTCGTGTGTGTGTTTTTCTGGGTCTTGTGCGAATTTGCCTTTCCGCGTAATGGCCAGATCAATGTCCGTATCCGGCACTACTTTCACTTTGGTCAATCCATGGGAAATAACGGCGATCCTTTCGTGGAAGAAATAGAGCATCCGGTAATTGACTCGCCCATAGCGCACCCTCAGTTCATAAATGGCGTCTCGAAGAAAATCTGCTTCCGGGCGACGGAGTTCATGCCCCAACTCTCCCAGACGCTCAACCTTTACAAGGCACTTGTCCTGTACCTTGCTCTGTTGCCGGTCGAGCCAGGTTAGAAGTGGCGATGAACCATCGTCATCAGCGTAGAGAACCACTGTCGTTTCAGGCATGGGCACTTCCTTGCCAACGGTACTTGAACTTCCTCTATATCATATTATCGCACTATTGCGATACAAAGTCAACACAATTTTGCGATATTATTTCGGCCGCATTTGCCAAACGGTGGTGGTAGCATGGACTGGCGAGATCCGATTGCGGTTGTGAGGCGGATAGCCCGGCGAGTAACCTGATAGTCTCCGGTGAAACGGAAGCGGCCATGCCGCGGAACAACCCACCGCGGGATAGCCGGCCGGGGTGCGATGGGTCGTCGTTCGTGGAGTCTTCGGGCTATCCAGCCGTCACGTGCTGACGCATGGGTGTCTGAAACAATCGTCCGGTTACCCTACACTCGTCAGGGCCGAAGGTCGAAGGAACGAGGCGGCCGGAGCGATCCTCACACCCAAGAGGACCGAAAATGCCCTCGCGTGTTGACACGGAGCCCCTCGCCCCTCATCATTCATGATCTCTTGTTCGGCACTCGATATTCATCAGCTTGGTAGAACCAAAGCTGGACGGCCCCAACCACCGGGAGAGAACCATTGACCACAACGGACGAAGCCAAAGGGATTCCGCGGCAAACCTTGGCGCCCGAGCGGGGAAGCATATTGTACCTGTCGGCCGTTTGTACCGTGGCCGCATTGGGAGGGTTGCTGTTCGGCTTCGATACGGCCGTGATCTCTGGAGCCATCGGGCTGCTGGAAACGCAGTTTGCCCTGGACTCGGTGCTGAAAGGCTGGGTTGTCAGTTCGGTCCTGCTGGGGTGCATCACGGGGGCCATGGCGGCCGGGACGCTCAGCGACCGGTTCGGGCGGAAGAAAATGATGATCTTGGCGGCCGGGCTGTTTCTGGTCTCGGCCCTCGGGTCGACCATCCCGCTGACGCCCGGCGCACTGATCGCGGTGCGATTTGTCGGCGGGGTGGGCGTGGGATTCGCGTCGATGCTCGCGCCGTTGTACATCTCCGAACTCTCGCCGCCCCATCTGCGAGGCCGCATGGTCGCCATGTATCAGTTCGCCATCACCGTCGGCGTACTGGGGGCCTATCTCTCCAATGCGTTTCTTCTGCATCTGGCCGAGAACCATGGCGAAATGTTCGGCCACGCCACGCTGCAATGGATCTTCGTCGACGAGCTTTGGCGCGGCATGTTCGGCGCCGAAGCGTTGCCGGCGATTCTGTTCTTGCTCCTGTTGTTACGGGTACCCGAGAGTCCCCGCTGGCTGACCAAGCAACATCGCGAAGACGAAGCCCTGAACATACTCGCCCGGATCGGTGGGCGAGAGACGGCCACGCTGGAGATGAACGAAATCCGCGATACCATCTCGCAGGAAAGCGGCTCCGTGTGGCAGCTTTTCCGGCCGGGGATGCGGCTGGCCCTGCTGATCGGCATTATGCTGCCTCTCTTCGGGCAAATCAGCGGGATCAACGTGATCATCTACTACGGCGAAGACATTTTCAAGGCGGCCGGCTGGCAACTCAGCGACGCCTTGGGCGGGTTGGTGATCATCGGCATTGTCAACACGGCGTTCACGGTGCTGACTCTTTGGAAAGTCGACAGCATGGGCCGCAAGCCCATCCTCCAGATCGGCACCATCGGCGTGGTCACTTCGCTGGTCCTGATCGGGCTGCTCTTCCACAACGGCGTGGCCGAGGGTCCCTGGCTGTTGTGGATGATTATAGGCTACATCGCCTGCTTTGCGATCGGCTTGGGCCCCATCCCCTGGATTGTTATCTCCGAGATCTTTCCCACCCGGATCCGAGGCCGGGCCATGTCGTTTGGTGTCTTTACCGTCTGGGCCACCTGCTTCCTGGTCTCCTTTACCTTCCCCTGGCTGAAGGAAAACCTTGGCCCCGCGGGCTGCTTCTGGCTCTATGCCTCGCTATGTGCTCCGTCGATCCTCTTTGTCTGGTTCCTCGTTCCCGAGACGAAGGGCAAGACGCTCGAGGAACTCGAAAAATCCTGGACCCGCTGAGAGACCGTTGGCCCGTGGTTACTTACATCAAGAAAAGGAACGAAAGATGACAAACCGCATTGCATGTACTATTCTGACGGTCGTCTTCTTGCTGCCCATGACAATAACATCTTACGGTGCCGAAGAGGAAGAGAGCCCAAAACCCGCGGTACGGCATTCCTATCTTTGCAGTGATATCGGCGCGAAGCGTGTCTTCAAGATGTCGGCGGCGGAAGAGATTGATTGGGAGTATCCGGCCGATCAATGCACCGACGCCTGGCTACTCGACAACGGCAACATCCTGATGAGCTTTACGGGCAGCAAACG
>JABMRP010000788.1 GCA_013202535.1 Planctomycetota bacterium | reverse complement strand
TTCTTAGTCGAGGAGATGTTTTTGATGAAATGCAACCTACTGAATCGACCTCTTTTGATGTTACTCCTTGCGGCCTGTGCGGCACTACTGCCGCAAACGGGTACGGCGGCAGTCGTCGGATTCGAGGATCTTGCGGGAAACTTGACCGGGCCTGAACCGTATTGGATCGGAGCGGACGTCGATCGCTCACAGGGCGACCCCCTGTTCATTTCGGGCAACTTGTCCTTCAGCAACCATTATCACATGGACGTAATCAACAACGTCGAGGTCCCGTATTGGGATGGCTTCGCCTACTCCAATTCGACCGATCCGACCGTTCCGACCGACCACGGGTGGGAGGCCTATAAGTACTGGTACACGGCCGCCCCCGGCGCGGGAGCCGATACGTCGGACACCTACGGGATTGGCTTGATGGGCTTCCTGGGAATCGTGCCGACGATCGAAATCCCCGACGGCAAGATGATCACCTCGGCCGAGATTACCAACACCACGTACGCCTATTACTCGATGTTCAGCGGCGACGGGTTCGCCAAGAAGTTCGGCGGACTCAGCGGCAACGATGAAGACTACTTCCTGTTGACCCTCACCGGCAAGGATACAGCCGGCGATCCGTTGGGCACGGTCCCTTTCTACCTGGCCGACTTTCGTGACGCCGACAGCTTGAACGATTATGTCCTCAACACGTGGGAGGAAGTCGATCTGTCGAGCCTGGCCGGAGCAAAAACGATCGAGTTCGCCCTCACTTCGACCGATAACCATCCGGACTGGGGCATGAACACCCCGGCTTACTTCGCCATCGACAACCTGACCGTGGCCGATTTGCCCGGCGGCGGTGGTTCGGGTGTCCCCGAGCCGTCGACGTTTGTCCTGGCACTGCTGGCCATGGTCGCGTGGATCGGCTGGCGACGGCGACGCGCGAGTTAGATCTGTTTAGCCCCGGCACTTGTGCCCGGCGTTGGGACGGTAAGTGAACGATCGTGCGGCAAAACGCCCGGCACAAGTGCCGGGGCTAAACCGTCATGTGATCGACCGTCAACGAGGCAAAGGAAGGCCCCGCTCATGCCCGGCTACGTTCATGTCTATACGGGAAACGGCAAAGGTAAGACCACCGCGGCGTTGGGCCTCGCTCTGCGCGCCGCGGGAGCCGGATGGCGGGTGTTCATCGCACAATTTGGCAAGGGGATGACCTCCAGCGAACTGGAATCCCTACAGCGGTTCGGCGATACGATCACCGTACGGCAGTTCGGAGCACCGGGACCGGTAACGGAAGCCCGGGGCGATCTGTCCGAGTGCATCGAAGTGCTGGCCTCCGGCGATTATCCGCTGGTCGTGCTCGATGAAGCGACGCTGGCCCCCATGCTGGAGATCTTCTCCGTCGACGACCTACTCACGCTGATCGACGCCCGGGCGGAAAACGTCGAACTGGTCATCACCGGCCGCTACGCCCACCGCCGGATCATCGACCGGGCCGATCTGGTTACCGAAATGCGCGAGGTGAAACACTACTACCACCAAGGCGTGCTGGCCCGCGCGGGAATCGAACGGTAATCGAGCAGCCATCTCTCACAACACCGTACGTGAGAAACGCCGGGCACAAGTGCCGGGGCTAAACAGGGTCACTCTTCCGCCTGGGCACGCACCACGCGATGTTGCATCAGGCGAATTCGTTGATCGCTTGTCTTTTCGCCCCGCTTTAGCCGGACCGTCACCTCGTTGCCCGGATCTTTGCCGGCGAAGTAGCCGTTCATCTGCTCAAGGCTGCGAACTTCCACGTCGTCGATGCCGACAATCAGGTCGCCGACGGTAAGACCGGCCTCTTTGGCGGGCGACTGGGGATCGACGACGTTGATCCGGCAGCCATCGGCTGTGGAAGTAACGACCACGCCGAGCTTCGGGCAGATACTCGCCGGCCAGGTGCCGAACGTTTCGCCCGCGACGACGCGAGGCCAGGTGGCGGCGAAATCTTCCGCCCTGACGTAAAGGCATGCCCCCGACTCTGGACTGAATCGCGAATGGACGCCGATCACCTTGCCGGCGTGGTCCAACAGCGGCCCGCCCCGGCATCGGCCGTAAAACGAGAAGTTGGTGTCGAGCAGCCCGTCCTCCGCGCGACGACCGCGAACGGCGCAGAAATCCGCCTCGGGCTCCTTGCCCGGCTCAAACGCTTTGGGATGGGTGATGGGCAGGTAGAACAGGTCGTCGGGATACGACGGACGAGGTTGGAAGTCGATCTCCACACTCGGCCAGGGACCTTTGCCGTCGAGCCGCAACGCCCCGACGTCGGCCGCCCGATCGATACCCAATCGTTGGCCGGTGACCTTGCTTCCGTCGGGCAAATAGACGTCGAACTGCCGCTTCGAGCCGGCGATGAGATGCCCGGCCGTCAACACGATCCCCTTGCTGGAGTCGACGAGAATCCCGCTGCCCCACCATCCGTTGCTCCGCTGAAAGGCAACCATCGCCGGCATGGCCCGCTGCCGCACGGAACTCGACAGGGCGATCCGTGCCAGCCGGTTGGTGTCGTCGGCCGAGGGACAGGGGGGCAGGTGGTTGAAGTCGTCCCAAGTGCGTGCCAGATAGACGTGGTCGAACAGGACGTGCCCGTCGTCGGGGCAACCGAGCACCAGGCCCGAGAGGTCGACGTCGCCAAGATCGCCGTGCAGGTCGATCGTCGGCGCGATCCATGCGTCGGGCAAGTCCCACGGCCACAATCGGATGGCGCTACCCCCGCACGGCTCGCCGCGCCCGGCGTCGTAACGGGCCGGTTCCTTGGCCTCCTCGGCATGTTCCAACTCCAGAAACACGCGACCGCTGCCGACTTTGCGAAAGGCCAAACGCATGTAACGGTATTCACCCCACTCGGGATACTTCCGAATACGCAATATCTCGCCGGGGCGAATCAGCCGAACGCGGCTCGGGGCCGATAGCTTCACCGCCCGATCACCGGCGAATCGGTCTTCCTCGGTCAGCTCTACCGAATCGGCCGGTGCCCCGTCGAGAACCTCGAACCGGCCGTCGTCTTCATACAGACACAACAGGCCGCGGACGTGATCCGCCACGTCGAGTGCTTCCCAATAGACCGGGCCGCCGCCCGATTGGACGATCCGCAGCGTAACGTCCTGGCCTTCATACTCCGCCAACGACACGGCCAGCGGCGGCGGGGCGCGAGTCTCGCCGTTGCGAAGGGGCACCTCGTGGTGCGCAACCGTTTCATCGTTGACGAAGAGTTCGATGGTCGCGGGACGACTCGCGCCGGTCTCGGGCCGGCTCGTGCTGGCTACGAGCCAACGAGACTCCGCGTCGACGTGTACCTCACGGGTCAACGTCAGCGGTCCGCCCGCCGCGGCGACGGTCGTTCGAAACCGGCTGGGCGCGGGATCGACGTCGTCCCACGTACTGACTAGCCGGTACGCTTTGCGTCCCTCGACCACGGTCCAATCTCGCCACGGGGCGATCGAATGCTCCGACCGCTTGGCCACCTCGGCCCGCAGACGCCCGGGATCGAGTTGGAGAACCGGTTCGAGCCAATCGAGCGTATCGCGGATATCCAGCGGGTCGGCTCCCTCAGGCGGATTCTCACGGACCGGATCGGCTTGCAGGATCAGTTGCCTCGGGGCATCATCGGCCGCGGGGGGAAGGAGAATCCGGTCCGTGTCGACCGTCCGCGCGGCACCGACCAGCACGGGGCTCTCAAAAAGCGGTTTCGCTTGGGTCGAGCCGACGAAAATCCGCGCCCGGGCGCAACCGCCGTCGCCGGCGATTCGGTCCAGCCCGACGCGGGTGCGAATCGCCACGGCATAGGCGGGTACTGAGAACGTCAGCTCGCTCGGTGCATTGACGCCGATTCCCCAGCGGTACGTTTCTCCGCCGGCGGTCAGCGGTCCGCCTTGCACGTTGCGGTCGATCCGCCGACGCCGGGCCCCGCTGAACGCCGCGCCCACGCGCGATTCGACGGGCATCATCCGGGTCAGCGGTACTTCGTGTGGCTCCAACGCCACGCGCGTGCGAATCGTATCGGCGGCAAGGTAAAGCGGATCCAGGCACCACGCCGGCTGCACAACGGACCACCAGCGAAGTTTCCCCTGCGCCGCGGTCGAACCGCGAACGGCGGCCCGCCCGGCAGAAACAGTCAAGCGCGCGCCGCCGGTGGTCTCCAGGTAGACGATCGGCGATGCTCCCTCCGGGCAGAGCACGGCCTGTTGCTCGAAGTACGCTTGCCACGGATCGCGACGGGGTAAATGGAGTTCGGCAATCTCGGCCACGGGCACCGTCACGAGCCCGTGTCTGGTCAGCAACTTCACCGAATCGCGACCGAACCGGACCGACTGAAAGGGAACCTTTCGCCCGTCGGCGAAGAAGACCGTGGCCGGCCGATATTCATTTTCCGCCAGCGCATTCCATGCGATTCGCCGCACGAATCGCTCGGCGACGCGGACTCGCCGCGGCAGCCATCCGGCGGGCGCTTCCGGCGCCAGTTGCGGTTGCACGAGGAAATGCGGCGTCCGGAGATCGGACGTTGACTCGCGCCCGCGGTAATCGACCACCTCGCCCGGCAGGCGGTCGCCACCGATCATCTCGATGTACGCCGTGGGAGGTTTCGCCGACGGCGGATCGTTCGAGGGTTGCCAAAACGGTGCATTGCGGCGGTCCAGCAGCGGATTGTCGGCGTAGACGGCGAAGGTTATGTTGTCCGACGGGCCATGGTCCAGACCGGCCCTCGCCCGAAATCGAGTGGTCCCCGGCGGCAGATCGTAGACGATCATCGAGGGCGCATGCACAAAGAGTCCGTACGCGGCCGCGCGATCGTTGATCAGCAGCGGTCGTCCCCAGGAGCTCTGGTCCACGCGGACCATGTCCCAACCGACATGGGAGAACTGCCACTTCAGCTCGGTCAGTTTCGTCTCGCCGTCGGGACCGATCAGTCGCGGCTCGGCCCAATCGGCGAAACTCGGCCCGGTGGTCACGAGGATCAGCTTCCGCCGACCCGTCACGTCGACGTCGACCTCGACCGCATGTCCCGGCGTCTTCTCCTTGGTCAGCGTGGCCTCGAAGAGTGGACGGGGGTTTACCTCCGCAGTCGGCGCACCGTTGGAAGACACGATCAGCGTCGTCGCGGCGAGGAGCAGGATACGAGTGGCGAAGGGGTTCATGGGGCCATCGTGCATTGAGTCCAGATTCGGCAAATGTTCGCCGCGTGGCGCACCCCCCTATTGTACCACACATCGTTACGCCTTTTCTCCCTGTCACTGAATAACTGAGGGAACCGCGAATAGACGCGAATTAGCGCGAATTGTCTTTGCCTGTCAATTCGCGTCAATTCGCGTTCATTCGCGGTTCTTCAGGAGAAAAAAGGGCCGACCCCCTACGGAAACTCCAACTTCAGCACATAGGCTTCCCACTCCTTCTTGAACTCGTCCATCTCGTCGTCCTTGCGGCCGAGGATCGTCAGCAGGGTCTTGTAGCCGCTGGGATCGGTGCGACGGGCGGCGTAAAAGGCGTGGTAAAACTTGCGCAGCAGGCCCTGCTGTTGCAGGTAGTAGCAAAGGTATCGGGCCTGGCTGTAGTTGGTGCCGCGGTCGCGGTTGTAGAACTGGTTCGAGGTGGTCGAACAGAGCGTCTTGAACGAGGGAACGCGCTTCGCGCGGATCGCGTCCTGCAAGCCGGCCAAACGCCAGTTGGTGAAGCCGACGATCTTGCCGTCGCGCTCGCCGCTCTGTTCGTAGAGCGAACCGAGCCCTTCGTTGAGCCAGGAGGGGCAGTCGGGAAAATTGGCCGCCACGAACGGGTGGACGATCTCGTGGACCAGCGTGCCGCCCCCGGTGCGAATGTTCATCACCAGGGCCTTGTCCGTATGCGAGAAAAACCCGTAGGGCGTGCTGGGCGCATGACCAAACAACTGCTTGCAGTGTTTCTCGTAGCTGTCCTTGTCCTTGAACAGCCAGATGTCGAGGATATCGGTCGGATCGCGGCGGAAATAGGCCTCCTTCAACTCGTCGACCGACCACTTCACGGTGCCGGTGGCGCGGCGCTGAACCATCGCCGGCGGCTCGTCGCCGATGACCACGAAGGGCGGCTGAATCAACACGGTGAACGCGCGGCTGGGGATCTTCTTCTTCAACTTCAGGATGTGTTGCGCGTAATCGGCGGCGGTAAACGTCGTGGCCGCGCGGCCCACTCGCAACGTGGCCGTGTGTAGTGGGATGCTGATCACCTGTCGCTCGTCGGCCGTGGATCTTAACGTCCAGAGCGAGAGGAACGTGGCCCGCTGCATCCGCCGATGCGCGCCGTCGGCCGTGTTGGGGTCGTGGTAGATCACCTCATCGCGGTCGGCGTCGTAGCCCAACACCAGGCGAAACGTCTCGGGGCTTTCCGGCCCCACGTCGAACCGAGTACACACGATCGTCGGCGTGCCGGCCTGGAGATCGGCCAGCACGGCCTTCCATCGGGACTGGAGATTCTCGGCCTTCTTGTCGGCGGGAAACTTGAACCAGCCCAACCCCGTGCGGAAGCCCATCTTGTGCAGCGCCGTGACTAACTCCCCGGTATGGCAACCGCGTCCCAACAGCGGACTGAGCCCCGACTGGTCGAAGACGTAATCCTGGTCGACCGCGTGGCCCAACTTGCGCAGGTACATCGCCGCGCAAGCCTCGCCGGCGAAGTCGGGCTTCTTAACGATGTGCGGAACGCCCTGGATCAACACCCCCGAAGCAGGCGCCTTCGACGGGTCGGCCGGTCGCGCCTCGGCGGTACCATCCGTGCTGTCCGCCGTGCTGTAATGAACCACCAACGCCGCGGTCGCCGCAAACGACACGACCAATGCCGCGGGAAACACCAAACGCAATCTCATGAGGTCGCTCCCTTCTCGAGTTCCACATCTCTCTCTTCCCGGCCTATCTCTATTATGGCACGGGGCGCCGGCGCAGGGAATCCCCGCACACGCCCACCAGGGGCGTTACTCCTTCAGACGCACGGCCCGGGGAAAAGGTTCCCGGAATCCGCCGCTTTGTCGCGGATTTCGTCGATAAAGCGGAAGTGACCCGGCGCTTGTTCCACCCGGTCAGGTTACTCATGTCGCCTCACGCCCCGCCGTCGGCAAGGTCCGATTTCGGCAGATAGGGATTGAGTCGCGACGAGTCGCACGGCGCGGTTCCCTTGGTAGGAATCTTCGCCGCGATTCGCGTCTTCAGAAACGCCAAGGCCGCCGCCTCGTCCGCGTCCAGGAGCACGATCTGAAGCTCGATCAAGTCTGATTCGTCTAGGGTAATAACCACCTTGTTCATGGCGTCTCTCTTATTTGCTAGCTTGCATGCTGCCGACTCTCATGTTTCACCGCGTTTGGCCAGGAGTCTCTCTTATCACCCACTTTACCAGGCACCATCGCGATCCGTCAACGCTTAGGGCGGTATGGCCCCTGTGCGTCGTCAGCATTCGCCGTGGGGGAGCGAATGCACGCATGTCCTTGCGGTTTCGAGTGAGTTCCGTGGCCACAACCCTTGTCAAAGAGGAGGATCCGATGAGACAATGGGCCTCGGCGTGCGTGTTGCCACGCACGGCGGTGCTCATTCGTCGCATCCTGTATCCAGCGGAAGGTCAATATGATGCGTGGTCGTTCCCTGCTCAACGCCGTCGCCGGCGATTTCCGACGCTCGTGGAGAGAGTTGGCTCTGGCCGACGTCGCTTACAAGATCATTGCGTTTGTCCTGCTGACGCCTCTTGTGGGGATCCTGTTTCGCGTCTTGATCGCCGTCTCGGGCAAATCGGTCCTTGCCGATCAAGATATCGTGATCTTCTTCCTCGGTCCCGTGGGGTGGATCTGCTTCGTGGTCGTCGGCGGCCTGTGGCTCGGCATTGTCGCGCTGGAACAGGCGACGCTGATGGGGATTCTCTGTGCGGCGACCGACGACAAGCGTTTGGGCGTTGTTGGGGCCCTGCGGTTCGCGGCATCGAACGCCCGCCCGGTCGTTCTGGTGACGGCTCGCCTGCTCGCATTCACATTGCTGACCATCTTGCCCTTCCTGGCAGTCATCGGTCTGATCTACGTCACGCTCCTCGGCGAGCACGACATCAACTGGTACTTAACAGAGAAGCCGCCGGTCTTTTGGGTTGCCCTCGGGCTGGCCGGCGTCACCGTCGCGGCTCTCGTGGCGTTGCTGCTCCGCCTGCTGACCGGCTGGTTCTTTGCACTGCCGATGGTGCTGTTCGAGGACGTCCCTGCTTCCCGTGCGCTGCGGACCAGTCGTGACAGGGCGACGGGCCGTCGCCGGACGCTGCTGTGCTGGATTGTGGGCTGGGCTCTTGCCTCGATCGTTCTGTCCGCGCTGGGATCCTCCCTCGTGGTATTCGTGGCACGCCTGCTGGTGCCTCGCGCCACTGGTTCACTATGGCTGCTGCTTGCGGCGATCGGAGTAACGCTCATCCTCTGGACGGTTGCCAATCTGGTGGTCAATCTGCTCAGCACCACGACCTTCGCGACACTCCTGTTTAACCTCTACCGGGAACTGGGTAGCCAGGGAACCATGGACACCTCGCGGCTGCGCATCCGGGAAACAACCGGCAGCGGCCCCCGTCTCCGGATCACGCCGAGGCGGCTGATCGTTGCGGGGGCGGCCGGCGTCGTCGTTGCCGTGGCCGTCGGTGTCGTCGCGATCAGGACGGTTCAATTGGAGGACCATACACAGGTCACGGCCCATCGTGGCGCTTCGGCCGCGGCGCCCGAGAACACGCTGGCGGCCGTCCAGCGGGCTATCGACGACGGAGCCGATTGGGTTGAGATCGACGTTCAAGAGACGGCCGACGGAGAGGTCGTCGTGTTTCACGACAGCGACTTCATGAAGCTGGCCGGCGTGAATCTGAAGATTTGGGACGCCACCATGGCCGACTTGAAAGAGATCGACGTCGGCAGTCGGTTTGCACCGGAGTTCAAGGACCAACGGGTGCCGACGCTGGGCGAAGTTCTCGACACCTGCAAGGGCAAGGTCGGCGTCAACATCGAACTGAAGTACTACGGACACGATAAGCAGCTCGAGCAGCGAGTTGCCGGCATCGTCGAGGCGCATGGCATGACGTCGGACATCGTCATCATGTCATTGAAGATCGATGCGGTGAAGAAGATGAAGGAGATTCGTCCCGACTGGAAAGTCGGACTGCTGATGTCTGTTTCCGCCGGTGACCTGAAGAGCGTCGACGCCGACTTCCTTGCGGTCAACGCGAGTTTTGCCGACCGGAGATTCATCCGTTCGGCGCACAACGGGAAGAGGAGAAGAGAGGTCCACGTCTGGACGGTAAACGACGCCCCCACCATGTCGACCATGATCGGCCGCGGCGTCGATCACCTGATCACCGACAAACCGGCCCTGGCCCGATCGGTGCTCGAGCAGCGAGCCCAGCTCAGTGCTCCGGAGCGTTTGCTCCTGGAGTTGGCCGGCTTGCTGGGCGTGGTCCCGGAGATGGGCGAGCCTTAATTCGCAAATCGGCGATAATCGATCACAACGCCGTCGACGAGGGTCTTGTCGCCTTGTCGGGTTTCTCGGCCGCCGGACGGTGGGAGAACGAGCAGGACGGCACTGTCGGCGGGAATGGTGATCGTTGTCTTGCCGAGCACGTTGCGACGTAGAAAGGTGTCGGTGCAGGCGTCGTAGAGGTCGCGAGGTTCACGGCCGACGTCGACGGAAATCTGCTTGGCCGTGTCGTGGGGATTGTAGTACAGGTAAGTGGGATAGGCCGCCGGGCGGTAGAAATCGGTGGCCAGGCAGTCGAGTTGGAGGATCTTCTCGTCGTTGGTCGGCCGGATAATGCCGCCGAGGATGCCGACGTAGCCCGAACCGTACAGCCCACGATTCGTGGCCGGTCCCCACTTCATCACCACCGGGTCGCCCGTGGCGTACGGTCCTTTGCCGTCCCACTGGTATCGCAACCCCTCGTAGGCGATCACGCCCTTGGGGTCGCCCTTCCAGAACGCGCAGGATTCGTGGCCCTCGGGCAGCGCGCCGGGATAGAACAACCGGGCCGCATTGGCCAGATTCAACATCCACTTGCCGATCGCCCGGGCGTAACGGTCGTCGTATCGCACCAGCGGCACCAGCGCGCCGGCCTGGGCAAACGTATTCATCGTGAAGGCGTAGCCACCCCGATTGTCGACGCTACCCAGCAGTCCGTGGCAATCGTAGCCGTGCCAGTTGGTCGCGATAACACCCCATCCGCCGCGACAATCGCTGAGACCGAAGCACCATTGGAGCAACTTGTCGACGTCGTACTCCCGGCCCAGTTCGGCGTTCATGCGCACCGCCGCGAGCGTACCGTATGGCAATAGTATCTCGTAATACGGGTTTTCCTTTCGCTGCTGGAGAAATTGCATGCACCAGTCGGCGGCTTGCAGATGCTTCTCGTCCTGGAACTTGACCCAGGCCATGTACTGGAGCCAGCCAATACCCGCCGCGGCATCCGGCTCCTTCCATCGGCCGTTGTCGACCGGCCGCATGGAACGGAAATTGAAGGCCGTATGGTCGAAGTCGGGCGTTCCCTTATCGCCCCCCATCGCCCAACAGGCCTCGTACCAACGATCGGCGGTCGCCCGGACCGTGGCATCCATGCGGCCGGCACCCGGGTAACGGTCAGCCAGGGCGTAGAAAACGACGTGGGGCCAGATTTCGTACCAAAACGAGCCGCCGCTACGGGTGTGAACGCCGTTGAGAACCAGCCGCTCGCCCCCCGCGATGTTGTAATAGGCTTCGCACATCAGCACGTAGTCGTGTTGCCCACGGCGCTTATCGATCCCGGCGACCGTGGCCCCGAGAACCGCGCCCATGGTGGTGATGCTTTCGTGGCGCGGGCCGCTTTTGCGATGCGGATCGCCCACGTAGCTGGGAAGACCGAAGGCCGGCCGGTCGATATGCACGCGGCTGTCGTCGATCCAGATCAGCGGCAGGAATTGTCCTTTCGCGTCGAAGTCGAACACGAACCGGTCGTAGGCACCGGCCAGTGCGTGCCAATCCCGCATCGCAAAGGGCTGCGGGATGTTGGGCATCAGCGTCACGCACTCGATGTCCCGCTGGCCGGGCTGCGGATTGACGCGTACACGCTTCGGCCGATCGTCGTCGGGAAGAAACTCCAGGGAGTCGAAAACCACAAAAGCGCCCGGGCGGCCCGCGACTCCCAGTTGGACCTGCAACAACGGGCCATCGCTTTGTGGCAGGAGTCGCGGATCGACCGCGAGCGTGACGACTCCCGTGCGCGTTTCGTCCTGAAAGAAGCCCACGGTGCGCGGTTGGCCCGGTGTTCGCAGATCGCCGTAAACCCTCATGAACCACTTCGTCCCCGGGCCGAGTTCCGCGATGCGCAAGCGAATCTTGCCGACGTGCTCAGGCAGCCGGATGCGGTTGGCCGCCGCGATCCACCACGTTCGGTCCGGCGGCACGGTAACCTTCAGGCCTTTTTCGACGACGGTTATCGACGCATCGTCTCCGCCGTGTTTCCATCGCGGTTCATCGCGGATAAGTCGGGGCGTCCACCGAGTGCCGTCCTCATGTGCCTCGCAGGGAAACGCGCAGACGCAGCAGACCTGTGCCAACAATGCCCAAATGAAGAAACGCATCATGACGGGTCGCCAATGGGTAATTGCTGTCGAAGCGCCTGGGTGTCGACGTCGCGGAAAGCCCGGTTGCCGTCGACGGTCATGGCGGCGGCCCGTCCGGCGGCTTCGCCCATCGCCATGCACGGCGACATCACGCGGATCGACCCCAGAACGATCCGGTCAACGCTGACCGCCCGGCCGGGACAGATCAGGTTCTCGATCGGCTCGGGTACCATGACGCGATACGGCACGGGCGTGTGGCCGCGATGTCGCAATCGGTTCGGGTTATCGCTGGGACGTTTGGGATCGGGAATGTCGCTACCCCAGGACGAGTAGCCGATGATGTCGTCGAACTCCTTCCCAGCAGCCAGATCCGCGGCCGTTAAGACATACTGCCCACGGATGCGCCGCGTCTCGCGAACGCCCAACAGCGGCGCGACGGCCTTGATGCGTGCCTTTTCGTAGCCGGGGACGTGCTTGCGGAAGATTTCCATCAGCTTCTGGACTTCCTCGCGGCCGCGGACCATGCCTTCGCTTTTGGAGCGTCCGTCGGTCCCGTCGATACCGACCAGCCGGACCGTGTTGACCATCCAGACGCCGTCCTCGTTGAGTTTTCGCGTGATGAACCGGTTGTAGGGGAACGGCCACGCGCCGGTCTCTTGCAGTTGCTTGACCTGTCCGAGCAATCGATCGCCCTGCTTGCGAAAATGGGCATCAAGGGCCGTTTCGTCGACGTTATCGACGTGAAAGATCAAGGTGGTGGGGGTCATCAGGCCGTCCGACTCGCGGCCTTTGACTATCTTGCACCCGCTCCGAGCCGCGATGTCGGCATCGCCGGTGGCATCGACCACCGCTCGGGCCGGGACGGCGGCCAGTCCGCTCTTGTTGAAGATCACGACGTGCGTGATCCGCCCGTCCGCGGCGCGCACGTCGACCGCCTGGGTCAGCAGCAGCACGTCGACACCCGCTTCGGCCATCTTCCCGTCGAGATAATGAGCCATGGCGAAGGGATCGAAGGCCGGCCCCCAGTTGCTCAGCCGGGCGATACCCTGGTCGATCGCTTCGGTGGCGAATTCATGGAAGATACCGCCGTTGTCACCCCCGAGCCATTCGGAGACCATGCCCGAGACGCCCATACCGCCGAGTTGCCCCTGGCCTTCGATCAACAGGACCTTGGCTCCGTCCCGCGCCGCGGCCAGCGCAGCCGCGGTGCCCGACGGACCGCCGCCACAGACAACCACGTCGTACGGCTTGTGCAGGGGCAGTTCGCGACGAAAGGAGAAGGCATCGGTCTTGCCCTCGGCCACACCGGACGCCGGTGATACGGTTGCACCCGCGGCGACAGCGCCGGCGGTGGCGAGGAAACGCCGACGATTGAGCGAGCCGCGACGGCGGACGGCACACGGAGTGTGCCTGCTACTTTTCTTGGCGGACATCAATATTCCCTCGGCCGTTCATGTTCGACTGGACCATCAACAGAAAGACGGTTCATCCCAAAAGTGCGTACCTGGCTTAATGAAGGGTCGGGGTTATGAGGTTGAGGGTTCATCCGTCTGAAGCGTACCTGATTGCCGCTGGGGGGGAAGTACGGGTTCCTCCTCTCTGTTGGTCGACGCGGAGAATCGCGGGAAACGCCGTCGTCCGCCGCTAATCCCCGAACAGAGGAGAGGAACCCGTACTTCGCTGCTGAAGTCGGCACGCTTCAGGCAAAGGGCACCCTCTCTCAAACCCTCAGGTACGCACTTTTGGGATGAGCCACCAACAAGCAGATAGGCAGCAAGAGTCTCAGCGCAGACATTTTGGCCTCCTTCTGGTTAAACAACTCACACTCGGCAAAGTCCCTTACGGTGAAACCCAACTCGGCAGTTCCCCGTCGCCGGTCTTCTCGCCTTTGAGCAGCCAAGCGAGATTGAATCGCGCCACTTGGGACCCGCCGCTCTCAAAATTCAGATAGATCCAGCCTTCACTCTTGGTCGCCGGCCGGCCCGCGTTGAGCGAGGAATAGGCAAAGCCGCCTTCCTGGACCAGTCGCTTCAGGGGCCATGTCTTTCCGCCGTCGAAACTGGCCCACACGGTCCCGTGGTTGCGTCCATTGGGGCTGTCACAGTTGCTATAGATGAGGATGTCTTTGTCCTTGACCGGCAGACGCACCAGACCGCCCATACATCCGTAGTTGGTGTTCTGCGGTCCGTCGGGCAGCACCTCGCAGATCGACAGATCTTTCCAGGTCGCGCCGCCGTCCTCGCTCGATGCGGTCCACCGCCGCAGTGGGTTGACTCCCTCGGGAGCCCAATGCCGGCGCGAATTGTAGTAGATCCGCCCGTCGGAAAGCTCCGCCAACGTCGCCTCGCCGGTGCCGAATGCGGGAAAGGGATCGCTGGGTGTCCAGGTTTTCCCGCCGTCGTCGCTATGGATGGCGGTGGTGTAATGGTGGGGCCATTGGTCGCGGCTGTTTTGCTTTCCATAGTAGCGTGCCGGACGGAGCAATCGGCCCTTGTGCTTGCCGTGCCGCAGGGTGATGCCGTGTTCGTTCATGTGCATCGAGAGCACATTGCCGTTGGGATCCGGCTGGATGACGGCATCCAGAGGAGACCATGTTTTACCTTGGTCTTGGCTGCGGTAGACGGTCACCGGGGCCGGTGGATGGTGCTTCTCGACAAAGGCCAGAATCTCGCCGTTGGTTTCGTTGACGATGGCACCGCCGCCCATGAACCCATTTCCGACCGTGATTTCGGGCCCCCATGTCTGGCCGCCGTCTTCGCTTCGTCGCACCTTGACGCCGTTCCAGAGCGCCAGCACCGTACCGTCAACGGTCACGACGACATTGGGGAACCGGTCGCCCTGGTGTACCTGCTGGATGTCGAGCTTCGGCTCGCCGAGAAACGATTCGAGCTTGCCTTCCGCCGGATGGCCCGCGGCGGTAAGTCCTGCCTCGTTGCCCGGTGCTTCGTTGACAGCCAGTGCCGCCGAGCACACCACGGCCGCCAGAGCCGCCAAGCCCCGCCTTGCGCGCGCGGCGGAAAACGAGCCGCGTGTGGTTGTCCTTGTGTTCATCATCATCTCTCCCTTCGGTAAACCGAGACTTCCCATTCGGGTCGAGCCAGAAGACGATTGAGGCTCGCAACGGTGACTATTGTAACATCGGGGCTCCCCGTGTGTAGCGACTGAGGGTGTCTTGGCGTTTTTTAGCCGGCGCGGGGTGAACTTGTGCCATTTGAGTTCATATGCTATGGTATTCGCCGGGGCTTGAACGGCTGCAATAGGAGATCAAATCACGATGAGTGATGCCGGAAAACCCTCTCTGTTGATGAGAATCGTGCTGTCCAAATGGCTTGCGGGGTTGCTGCTCGTGGCCGGCGCCGGGGCGGTGACCGGGAGCACAGCGGGCTATTACCAAGAGGAGGAACTTCTCCGCATCGCGCGGCTGCCCCATAACCGAAACCAAGACAGTATTGATATCCACCGCAACGAGATAACCGTCAACAAGATAATCTTCTCCGCCGGCCTGGGAGCATTAGCCCTGGCGTGTACGTCGCTCGTGCTGGGCGGCCGTGTACGCGGATCGTGGAGGCAGGACACCCGGGCCGACGGCGCGGCTCATGACGCGGTATCGTCGCTGCCCGGCAAGTGTCCCGGCTGCCTGGGCTTGCTTCTGTTGTTCTCAGGCCTGGTGGTGGCGGCCATCGGGACGGGTGGAGCAATCCAGTCCGCTTACCAGATGCGGAAGAACTCACACCAGGCGGTCACGGACGACTGGGCCGAAACCAGTTCCAAGCCCGAGATGACGGACTTGTTCTTCACGGGGCAGAAAGACATATCGTTCACGTATTCCGGCCTGCTGAGGGACAAACACGGGAAGATATCCTCGCGGGACGAGGCCGAGGAGTTGTGGGACAGCCTGGGTGAGAAGTACGGGAGAATCGGCGGTCGCCAACTGGCTCTTCAGATGACCGCGGAAGAGGCCCGCAAAAACGAGGCCTGGATTTTCGGTTCAGGGTTCTCCTCGCGACAACGGGCGGCCGGTGGCATTGATGAATCCGGTCGGAAGATTGAGATCAGACTCGAACGGATGCAACTGGCCGACATTCTGGAAGGTGCATTCAGGCAAGACCAATACCGACCGAGGTATGCACGATTCCTAAACATCGCCATGGCCGGGGGCGCGATTCTGCTGACCGCACTGGTGGTGTTGTTCCTGCGAAAAAGGGCCAATTGAATTAGACCTGTCCCGTCTAATCGCCCCGATCGTCTTGCTTACTCCGGACACTCCGCCTAGAACGGAAGGGCCATGGGCGGCTTGTTCGTCCTTGTCTTGCGGCGGTTCGGCAAGGGCGGCCAAGCCGCCCATGGCACCCAGGATGGGACACTCGGTTTTCCGTGACCCTTTAGCCGAGTGAAGTTCCCGACTTCCCGCCACCGCCGGGACAAGCCCGACTGTGGCGAAGAGGTTGTTCCCTCAACTGGCTAAACTGTTGCAGTTTTTCCTAACGGATTGCTAGCCCCTGAAAACCGCTCCCGGAGAAACGGAACATGACCACGCAACGTCGGTGTTTTCTCTTCTGCTTGATCTTGCCGTGCATCGCGCCGGGCTTGGCTCGGGCGCAGTTGTTTACCGCGCCTCGCGAGAAACCTTGGCGCATGGTCGATGACATGCCGGCCGCCGAGACGGCATCGCGGGCGACGTTTTCCGGCACGGCGCGTCCGGGTGAGTTCTTTGTATTCCAGATCGGGGTC
Organism: Planctomycetota bacterium; assembly: GCA_013202535.1. Classification (GTDB taxonomy): domain Bacteria; phylum Planctomycetota; class Planctomycetia; order Pirellulales; family Thermoguttaceae; genus JABMRP01. The sequence goes on along the minus strand of JABMRP010000788.1, from coordinate 1,835 downwards.
AAGCCGAAAACGCCCGGGGGTCCGTTGGCGGTGCGGTTTGATGAGTTGCGAGCTGAAAAAGCGACCATCTCGGCCGAAGGGATGACTTGCCTGTCGCTGGAAGGGATCGGCAACGACGGACGCCCGCTGGCCAAAGAGATTCGCGTGGCGGCCGGTGCGGTGCGGATTCTCTGGTGCGGGGTGCAGGTACCCAAGACGGCCGCCGGTACGTACAAGGGCCGGGTGGAAGTGGCCGCCGGAGATGCCGTGCTGGGTGAAGTCGCCGTGACGATTACCGTCGAGGGCGAGGCGGTCGACGACCAGGGCGATGCGGTGGCGAAGAACCTCTCGCGCCTGCGATGGCTCAATTCGACCGTGGGCAGCGAGCCGACACTCACCAAGCCCTTTGTCCCGGTCCAAACGCAGGATCGGGTCGTCCGCGTGTTGGGGCGGGAGTTGACACTGGGCGAGGACGGCCTTCCGAGCCAGATTACCAGCTTCTTCAATCCGTCCAATACGCTGATCACCGACACGGGCCGGCCCGTGCTGGCGGGTCCGTTTTCTTTTGTCGTGGAAAACGACCAGGGAGCGATGCCCTGGCGCAGTACGTTCGGCCAGCTCGAACACGACCCACTCGAAGCCCGGTGGACCGCCCGATGCGAGGCGGATGACGCAACGGCCGAAGTGGCCGGGCGGCTCGACTATACGGGCTCGGGCGAGCTGAGCATCACGCTACGGGCGAAGCGCGATCTGGCGCTGGAAGACATCCGGCTGGAAGTCCCCTGGCGGGCGGACGCCGCCGACTACTTCATGGGCCTGAACCGTCGCGGCGGACGACGCCCGGCCGAGCCGATCGCGTGGACCTGGGACATATCCAAACGCCAGGACTGCTTCTGGATGGGCGATGTCAACGCCGGGCTGATGCTCCGCTTCAAGGACGAACATTTCGTCCGGCCGCTGGTCAACATCTACTACAAATTCCTGCCGCTAAATCTGCCCAAGTCGTGGGGCAATGAAGGCCGGGGCAGCGTGAACATCGGCGCCGCGACGGAAGGCACCATACTCGTACGCGCCGGCAGCGGCAAGCGGGTGCTCAAAGCCGGCGAGACGCTCACCTTCGTCACCGAACTGTATCTCACGCCGTTTCGTCCGCTGGATACCAAGAAGCAGTGGGCCGTGCGATTCCATCATCCCCATGCCGCTCGCAACGTGACCTTCCTGCGGGATACCTTGAGCAAGATGGACCCGACCGACGGTGCGAACGTGCTCAACGTTCACCAGGCCCATTATGCCGCGCCGTATATCAATTACCCTTATGCCGACGACAGCTTCCCGGAATTGAAACATTTGGTCGAGCAAGGGCACAAAAAGGGCGTCAAGCTACGCGTCTATTACACCACGCGCGAGATCACGCAGAACATGCCGGAGCTGTTTGCGTTGCACTCGATGAACGGCGAGGTCATTTTTCCCGGTCCCGGACCCGATGCGCGCACGCTGATCCATCCGGGTGGCCCCCATCCGTGGCTGAACGAAAACCTGGGCGCGGATTTCGTGCCCGCCTGGGTCGACCATCTTCGCCGGCCCGGGGCCGAGTGGGATTTGTCGGTCATCACGCGCCCCGATTCGCGCTGGAACAATTTCTATCTCCAGGGGCTGAAGTGGATGGTCGACAATATCGATCTCGACGGCGTTTACATCGACGATACGGCCCTGGACGCGCGTAGCCTGCGGCGCGCCCGGCGTATCCTCGATACGAAACCGGGACGCCTGCTCGATCTGCATTCGTGGAACCACTTCAACGGCCACGCGGGGTACGCCAACAACCTGACGATCTACATGGAACTGCTGCCCTACTT
>JABMRP010000787.1 GCA_013202535.1 Planctomycetota bacterium | reverse complement strand
GTGTTCGTCGGCGCGCTGGACTACCGGGCCAACGTGGAGGGCGCCCGTTGGTTCTGCCGGGAAGTGTGGCCGGAGATCCACCGCCGCGTACCCGGCGCCGTCTTTACGCTGGTGGGCAGCAATCCGACGGCGGCGGCCCGGCGGTTGGCCGAATTGCCCGGTGTGGAACTGGCCGCCAACGTTCCCGACGTACGCCCCTATCTCGACGATGCGGCGCTGGTCGTCGTGCCGCTACGGGTTGCCCGGGGTATTCAGAACAAAGTGTTGGAGGCGCTTGCCCGGGGAAAGGCAGTGGTGGCATCGCCCCCGAGTTTGGACGGGCTGGAAGTGGATCGGACCGTCCATGTCCGGCAAGCCGCCACGCCCGAGGAGTGGATCGCCGCCGTGATGCAACTGCTTGGCGACCGGGTGGCCCGCGATCGGCTGGGTCGCGAGGGCCGGAAGCATGTCCAGCAGCATTATTGCTGGGAGACGCGATTGAAGCCGTTCGGCACGCTGCTCGGTCTACCGGAGTCCGTGGAAACCGCGGCCAACCCCTGCCAGGCACGCTCGAATTGACACGATGAACGCAACCGCTGGAAACGAACCCGAACGGCCGACCGGCGACAAGTCGCCGACGTGTCCGTTGTGTGGTGGCGCGTTGTGCGATGGCACGGTTCGGGAGCCGGTCGATCCCTCGCCCGAACAGGTACGCCGGTGGCTGGGCGAGGGCGCGAGCCGGCGTTTGGGGCTGTATGCCGTCCCGCCGGATCTGAAGCTCTCGGTCGTCATACCGGTTTACAACGAGAAGGACACGGTTGCCGAACTGGTGCGCCGAGTCCGGGCGGTTCCCATCGCCAAGGAGATATGGATCGTCGACGACGGCAGCACCGACGGCACGTCGGACGTGCTGGCCGAGCTACCGCCGGGCGAGGATCTCCACCTGCTCCGGCATGAGCGCAACCGGGGGAAAGGGGCCGCTTTGCGAACGGCCTTTGCCCGGGTGTCGGGCGACGTCGTCATCGTCCAGGACGCCGATCTGGAGTACGACCCGGCCCAGTATCCGCGGCTGCTACAACCGATCGTGGAAGGCGTCGGCGACGTCGTCTTCGGATCGCGATTCCAATCGGACGTCCCGCATCGAGTGCTCTACTTCTGGCATTCGGTAGCCAACCGATTCCTCACCACGGTGTCGAACATGTTCACGGATCTGAACCTGACCGACATGGAAACGTGCTACAAGGTGTTTCGCCGCGAGGTGATCGAAGCGATCGGCCCGACGCTGAAGCAGAACCGTTTTGGCATCGAGCCGGAGTTGACGGCCAAAGTGGCGCGCCGGGGTTACCGCATTTACGAGTTGGGGATCAGCTACTTCGGGCGGACTTATCAGGAAGGGAAGAAGATCGGGTTGCTCGACGCATTGAAAGCGTTTTGGTGCATCCTGCGGTATTGGAAATGGGACTGAGGGGGAAAAGGGGTCAGGACCCTTTTGTGCGAAGCACCCTTCGGGCCTTACAGGCAAAAGGGTCCTGACCCCTTTTTCCCGGTCGGACAAGAACCACTTACTCATCACACGCATTAGCGACGGATATCACCGATGGTTCAATTAGGACTGATCTTTGTTAACGCGGCCGTGTGGATCGGAGCCCCGACGGCGTTGTTCCGCCCGTACATCGGCCTGCTGATTTACGTTAGTCTGGCGATCATTCAACCGACGTCGATGTGGTACTGGATTCCGCTGGGCGGTCCGCTCACGATCGCCATGGAGCACGGAAGCCGCATCGTGGCGATTGCAATGATCGTCGGTTGGATCAGCCAGGGGATGGGGAATTGGAACTTCGGGCGCGGCCGGCGCGTCGTCCTGATGCTGTTGGGTTTCATGGGTTGGGGGCTCGTGTCGACGGTTTACGGTTACGATTCGGAACCGGGGTGGAGGTTCCTTGATGCCATGTCGAAAATCGTCCTCCCGTTCATGGTGGGAATGACGCTGATGAATTCATCGGCCCGACTGAAACAACTCGCCTGGGTGATTGCCCTGAGCCAGGGATACGTGGCCTACGAGTTGAACGTCAGCTACTATTCGGGATACAACCGGATCGTGACCGTGGGATTCGGCGGGATGGACAATAACTTCGTGGCGGTCGCCATGGTGACCGGGGCGGCGTTGGCGTTCTTTCTGGGACTCAACGAACGGAGAATCCCCGCGCAGATACTGGCCTTTTTGGCCTGTATTCTTCAGGTCCACGCCGTGATGTTCTCCTTCTCCCGCGGCGGGATGTTGGGGCTGATCTGCACAACCGTCTTCGCGTTTTTCCTGGTCCCCAAGAAGCCGAAGCATTACGTTATCTTCCTGTTGATTATCATGCTGGGCTTCCGACTGGCCGGCCCGGAGGTGCGGCAGCGGTTTTCCAGCGTGTTTGTGGATCCCGAGGAACGCGACCGATCGGCAAGCAGCCGCGTGGAATTCTGGGGATACTGCTGGATCACGATGAAAGAGCATCCGATCTTCGGAGTCGGTCCGAACTATTGGCCCACGTACGTCGGTCGCTTTCGGCCCGCGGGAGTTACCGCTCACTCGCTCTGGATGGAGACCGGTGCCGAAATGGGATTCCCGGGATTGGCGCTGCTGCTGGGGTTCTACGGCTTGTGTTCGCTGGCGCTATGGCCCCTGGCAAGGCGGCGCATCCGGACTCACGACCCCTGGATACCGGACGCCGCCTGCATGACGATTTCGGCCTTGGCCGGCTTTGCCGTGGCCGCAAGCTTCGTCACGATTTCCGGCCTCGAGTTGTCCTACTACATCACCATGCTGGGAGCCGGAGCGCTGAAGCTTTCGTCCGATCGCAAAATGATCCCTGACCCGATCTCCAGCGAACCGCTTCTCGAGACGGCAACGGAACGATGAGTTCGACCGAGCATCCACATCAAGAAATGGCCCCCGAAACCCGGCGGTCCGGACCGCTGGAACCGCCGGCCGACCATCCCGGCGAGAGCCTGCTCGGCGGACTGGCCGAGATGGTCCGCGAACTGATCCAGTATCGCGAGCTGTTGTGGCAGATGGTGCTGCGCGATGTCCGCATACGCTATAAGCAAGCGATCATGGGGTTCGGCTGGGCCGTGTTCATGCCGCTGATTATCGTCGGCGCCGGTTTCCTGGTGAAATACGCCATGGCCCGGATGTCCGGCACGGACCTCCATGCGGCGGCCTTTTCGGGCATGACGGTCAAGGCCCTGGGTTGGGCTTTCTTCGTCGGGGCCATCGGGTTTTCGGCCAACAGTCTGACCGGCAACATCAGCCTGGTAACGAAGATCTACTTCCCCCGCGAGGTGTTCCCCCTATCCGCCGTACTGACCCAGGCGGTCGATTCGTTCATCGGTTCGGCGTTTCTGGCCGTCTTTCTGCTGACCGTGTTGGGGATCGGCTTTTCAGCGCAGCAACTCTGGCTGATTCCCCTGCTCGTGGCGGTGTTGATGTTGACCACCGCGGCCGCGTTCTTTCTCAGTTGCGCCAACGTGTTCTTCCGCGACGTGAAGTATCTCGTTCAGATCATCGTCTCTTTCGGCATCTTCTTCACACCCGTCTTTTACGAACCGGAGTTTTTCGGCCCCCAGGGATGCAAGCTGATGATGCTCAACCCGCTGGCTCCGCTGCTGGAAGGGATGCGGCTGGCCGCCGTGGAACATTTCAACCTGCTCGACACCTTGATCGTGACCGCCGCCGATGGCAGCCGGATTCTCGCCTGGACTCCATGGTACCTGGCATACTCGGCCGTCTGGGCCGTGCTGGGACTGCTGGTCAGTTGGCGCGTGTTTCACAAACTAGAATTCGTCTACGCCGAGTACATTTGACGTAGGGACTAGGGACTGGGGAGTAGGGACTCGTAGCAATAGAAGAATTGTCCCTAATGCCTGCTCCTTACTTCCTAGTCCCCAGTCCCCAGTCCCCAGTCCCTAGTCCCTAGTCCCTAGTCCCTAGTCCCTAGTCCCTACTTCCCATGTCCAACGT
>JABMRP010000786.1 GCA_013202535.1 Planctomycetota bacterium | reverse complement strand
GTGGTCGCCCGCCATGCCGCGATGCTTCGTGGGGGCGAGCGGGCCGTTGCCGGCGCCGTGCGCGGAAGCCTGCGGCGCGGCGACGGCCATACCGTGGTCCTGCGGTGCGAGCTTGTCGATACCGGGCGCGACCGCGTCGTCGATACGGTGTCGGCAACGGCCGCACTGAACACGTCCCAGTGGGCCATGACCGGACGCAGTGTCCAGGTCATCGCCTACGACCCGGCCAGCGACTCCTTCACGCCGCCGCCCGGCGCGGTCGACACGGCCTCGTTGGCTGACGGTCCCGAAGGAAACCACCCCCTGGATCCCGCCAGCCCCCTGGATCCCGCCAGTAAAGTGCCTTTTGACGTCGAGATCTTGGTACGGAATCCCTTCGATGGTAAGATGACGCTGCGCAAGCCCCGTTTCAAGGGCAATGAAATGTTCATGCCGCTGGAAGAGGGCGAGGTATACGCGATTCGAATCAGCAACTTCACCGGTCGGCCGGCGCTGATGCGATTGACGGTCGACGGCCTCAATACGCTGCCGGAAAAACCGAAGAGCTTCAACCGCGGAGTCTACGTCGTGCCGGCCAACGAACAGACCACCAGCGAGTCGCGGGTCCGGGTGAACCTCGACGCGGCCCGGCCCTGGGTGCTCGATCCGGCCCACGGCGATACGTCGATGGTTCGCGGGTTCTTCTCGGCCACCGGTGCCCACGCGAAGTATAACGAGTTTGCGGTGGTCGACGCCGCCGAGTCGCGAGCGGCCCAACAAGGATACGTGCAGCAGATCGGCCTGATTACGGCCGCCTTCTACGAAGCACGAGGCCACCTCGTGGCCAGTCCGGGCAGAGCGCCCCGCGGCGACGATCCCCGGGGAACTGGCGAAGGTGACTCGCGAAGTCCCGTCGGTACCGGAGAGGGAGCCGAGCGGGACGAAAGTCTACGCCATTTCAGCGGCGTGCGGCCCGGCAATCTGCTGGGCGTGATCCATGTCCGCTACGGTCAGCCCGATACGCGGCCGGCGAACAATCCCTAAGCAAACATCCAGCGGAAGATTAGTCCATGGGTCGATTTCGAATTCGCAACTGGCCGGCCCTTTTTGGCAGCACCTTCGTCGTGCTATCGGGCGTCTGGTTGACGGCCGCCGCCGTGCTCTCGGCCCAGGTTTGGCTTGGCTCCCGGCTCGACGATTTGTCCTTGTGGGTGAAACTGTATCTGATGCTGACGGTGGGGACGAGCCTGGTCTCGTTTTTCTTATACGCCAGCGACAAGCGGCGAGCGATCGTCGGGCGTCAGCGCATTCGCGAGCGGACGCTCCACGTGCTGGCGCTGCTTGGCGGTTGGCCCGGCGCGGCGCTGGCCCAGCGCGTTTTCTTCCACAAGACGCAAAAGCTCATCTTTCGCCTGAAATACTGGGTGATCGTCGGTCTGCACGTCCTGCTGGTGCTTCCCGCAGTGCTGCGGGTCGTGTTTTGAGGTGGTGTCCTAAGAGTGTGTTGCTGGTTACGCGCAAGAAGCCCTGCGTCTGGGTGTAGCCAGAACCACCCTGAATACCGGCCTTGACGCGACTACCTGCTTCACGGTAGGATCACTCCTGCAAAACAGACCACCGGCCCCAGGGGATCGACCACTCGTTTCTCTGGGGCCACTCTTTTTCCGTCTTGACTTTAGTGCCACAAAAAGGTTAGTCTTTGCCTTAGGTTGGCAAATGTCCAGGTAGGTGGTTTGTTTTGCGACTCTCGCCTCTCTGGCAACACCCCAGCCCCCTAAGGAAGTCGCCGATTGGCCGTGCGCTAACGGTCCCATTCGCGAAGAAGCCGCCCGCGATGATGCGCTGACGGCTTCTTCCTGGACGGCAGACCGAGCCCGCCAGGCGGTAACGGAGTGCCACCTTTCTGCAAATGTAATTCTGGCCTCCGTCCGTTGCCGTGTCAATCGGGCAAGAGGATTGAGGCCGATGTCTCTTTCCAGACTGAAGGCTGCTGCTGCGCGTTTGCGCTCGCAGGCCCGCCGTGCTCAGAGCCAGTGCCGTCAGGCGCAACGGCAGATTGAGCATGACCTGCGGAAGCAGCAAGCCGAACTTCGCAGGGCGATAAGTCGACTGCGGAGTATCTGACTCACGGTCAGAGCCCGCTCCGCCCCATGGCGGGGCGAGCGTTTTCAGCACTCGTCTTGCCATCGGGTTAAAGAGCGTTTTTTGCCATTGCCTCAAGTAGCTCCTTGACGCTCCAGGCATAATCGGTCAGCCCGGCCTCCACGGCCGTCGTCTTGATGGTCGAGTGAACGCGGCAGAAATTGTAGTACGCGAAAAACAGGGCCAGAGCCGCCTCGTGATTCTCCCACTTCTTAAGGATGGAAGCCGTCCGTGGTCACGCGGAACCTGCCGGCAGAGTATAAGACTGCTGCGCCGCCAACGCGCGGGCCGCTCTCCACATAAGGAGAGCGAGCTAAGAACTCGGCGTATTGTTGGCACCTAGTCATACCAGGACAGGACAACCAAAACTGGCAGCGGTTCACGCTATACGGTAATTGTCTCCATGAACTCTTCCGGGCGTGACCACCGACGTACATCAGAGAAGTCTTCCACGATCCGAAAATCTTCAGACTGCCACACATCCACCGTGTCATCAAACAGCGAGACAAATCGCACTTGCGACTGACTACGAAGGTTGCTTAGGTCGTGCCATGTGGCCATCACATGCTCAGAAATCCGTCGGGTTGCACCGCGCGTACCCGTTGCCAGCACAAGGACTAGTGAACTACTGTTGGCTGCGTAAGTATGGAAGTCGATGGTGTACATCCTCCCGCTACGTCCGACCTGCCTTTCGTTCCGTTCAAACTGGATGTTCTTAGTCTCCAGCAGATCGGACACCTCATCAGATACCGATTGTCCGCTGCGAGTGCGGAATGTGAACCAGATGTCGGCCACTTTCAAACACGCTTGCGCCAGGCGTGTTACTTTCTCTGCGAACCCCGACTCTGCTTCTGTACGCAAAGTCAATTGACCCTTGAACAACTCAATTCCGCACGTTCTGCACACATCCGCGATCAACTGCCTTTGCTTGATTGTCTTCCGTGCTGTCAACGCGTTACACCGAAGCCACCGAAGGGTTTCCCCGAGGTCCGTAAGTGTGTGGTATTTCCCGTCGTCTCGCAAAAACAGGTCAATTATGTCACCGTCTGGAAGAAGGTACGGTGTTCGGATGCGCACGTAGCCCCTTGCTGTCTTTTCGCAAGTGAACAGCCCGCCCATTTGCTCCGAGATTTGATCGCATGGGCTAATCATCGAACATACCTGGAAGTGGTGTAGGGTTTTTGAGACATCCGTTGTGTTCGATCAGTGCTTCCGCACAAAACTGCTGCCACACACCCACCGGATCATCAGGCCCGCGTGTAATATCCTGCGGAGCGTAAGCGTTGCGGTCACAATGCTCTTGGGACCAGCGATGCTTATGGGTGTCGCCTACCAACTCACCAGATGGGTTGCGGTGGTTTTTGCCTAAGTCTAGGCCGTACATCCTGCCGGCCCCGCGGTGAATCAGGGTGTACGAAAGGGACTCGGCGTCATGATTGTAGCTGCCGACAACAAAAAGCGAGTACCCTAGCTCGTGTCTGTCAGGAAAGTTTTTGATCTCGAAAAAAGTCGGG
>JABMRP010000785.1 GCA_013202535.1 Planctomycetota bacterium | reverse complement strand
CCCGCGGCAAAGCGGGCATGTGCGGAATCCAACGCGCGAAGGTCGATCTCCCCATGCGGACGGCCCAGTTCGTTCCGCACTTGCTCCCACTCGAGGTATTTCCGCCACTGTGGTCCGACGGTCGGGTCGCGGCCCAGTCGTCCGTCCAGACGATCGGCGGCCCGCTGCAACTCCTCCTTGACCTGACTAACACGCGCGGCGGTCAAGGGGACGAAATGGCTCTTCGCGGTTCGCACCGCCGCGGGAAGTTGATCCAGCGGGATCGTCACCGAGTGTTTGTCTGATAGTCGCCCGTCACACAACGCCGACTGACCGCCGCACAAAACGGTCCCGGCGACAAGGGCGGCAATCCCGATCAATCCAACACGCATTTCTCTAACCCTTCGTAGTGGTACCCACACCCTACTGGCATGATTCGGGATGGCCCGATTCTCCTTGGCCGAACACGCCATGGCACGGCGGAAAACGATGGACGCAAAACCGGCAAATTCTCACAGTTTTATCCAGTCTAACTTTTGGAGCGGTTTTTTCCAACGTCTTCCTAGAATTATGCGCCATTTCGACCGGAACGACGTCGGTATGCCGGAACTATTTAAGAACAACCCGAACGAGGGGTGCGTTTTGCGGATTATTCAGATTCCAGCGGCGTGTTGACCTCGGGCATCGTTGTATGTTGAGAAAAAGCCCCATGTTGCGAAAACGCATGCTACCTTTTCCTGGCAGAGAATGGTTCCCACCGAAAGAGTTTGGCAATGGGGCGTCGATGATGAGAGGCCCTATCAAAGGCACTCGATTGATTCTGTTGGGGCTCGCCGTTTGTTCGGTGGCCACTTGGGGCTGCCGGTCTTTCTGCATGCCGCGAATCGATCCCAGCGGCGAACACATCTTCCTGGATGAGCCGGCTCCGCTTTGCGACCCGTTTGCGGCGCCAGCGTGCCCACCGCCCGTAGCCCCAGCGAGCCCCCCGCCAGCAGCGCCTTGCCCGACTGTTGTCCCCCCCGCGGTCCAGCCGGCTGTTTCTCCCCCGGGATGCCCGCGGACCCTCTTGCTCACCCCCCGAGAGACCGTTGCTCCGGTCGGCAGCGAGGTGGTCGTACTGGCCGGCGTTCGCGGCGACGACAACTTCCTCCGCACGAACCAGCGCATCGAGTGGATGCTCGAGCAGCAAGGAGTGGGCTATTTCGCCGACGTCGGCAAGAACGGCTTTCTCGACTTTCTCCTGGGCGACTTCAATTTTCCGAAGAAAGTCAACAACACGTTTGCCATCGGCAGCACCTCCAGCAGCACGTTCCGCTTGACGTGTGGAACACCGCTGCCGGGCGACGACGTCACGGTGTTGGCGGGTCAGGCGTGGATTTCGGTCGCCTCGGCCAGCGAAGGGGTCAGCTACGTGACCGCGCTGGCGCCCGGCATCGAAGGTTGGGACGGTCGCAAACGAACGACCGCGATCCACTGGGTCGACGTGCAATGGGGATTCCCTCCCCCGGCGATCAACCCGGTCGGAACCCGGCACGTCTTCACCACAACCGTCTCGCGCCAAACCAATCAATCGCCGTGCGCGGGCTGGATCGTGCGTTACGAGATCACCGGCGGCCCGGCGGCCGGATTCTCTCCGGCCGGTACCCAGTCGGTCGAGATCCCGGTCGACCCGCTGGGCCAGGCCAGCGTCGAGATCTTTCAAACGGAAGCGGTTCCGGGCATCAACACGATTGCCATCCAGGTGATTCGGCCGGCCGAGCCCGGCAAGCGGCAACTGGTAATCGGTTCCGGCACGACCACCAAGACATGGACCGCCCCGCGGATCGCCGTCGCGGTAACCGGCCCGCCGTCGGCCCAGGCCGGCCAGACGATCACCTACCGGCTCGCCGTATCGAATCCGGGCGATCTGCCGGCCACCGGGGTCGTCGTCACCGACACGTTGCCCGATGGGTTGGAACTGGTCACCGCCACGCCCGAAGCCGCGCGGACCGGTCGCCAACTCCAATGGTCATTGGGGCAAGTCGGCCCGGGTGAGACTCGGTCGATCGACGTGACTTGCCGGGCGTCCGGCGCCGCCACGGTGACCCACTGCGCCGAGGTGGTGACGGCCGAAGGGCTCAAAGCGAGCGATTGCGCCACGACGACCCTGACACAAACGACCCTGACACAAGCCACCGCCGCACCGCAACCGAGTATCGACGTCACGGTCACCGGGCCGGAGCAAGTCGACGTCGGGAGTCAGGTCCAGTTCATTATCGAAGTCTTCAACCGGAGCAGCGTCCCGATCACCGGGCTCCGGGTTCGCGATTTCTTCGACAGCGGGCTCGCTCATGCCGAGAAGACCAGCCCGATCGACAATCCGATGAACGATCTGGCGGCGGGCCAGTCGCAGAAGATCGGCGTCACGTTCCAGGCCACCCGAGCTGGAGAATTGTGCCACACGGTCGAAGTGACTGCCGATGGCGGCCTCCAGGCGACCGAGCGGAAATGTGTCAGGGCCGTCGAGTCCGGAATCGGCCAACCTCCCGGCGTCGGCCCGGGAGTCCAGCAGCCAGGGGTCGGTCCACCGGCCGAACCGGCCCAGGAGCAGGGCTTGTCGATCCGGATCACCGGTCCGCGGCAGCAAAGGGTGGGTGAGAAAGCGCAGTTTGCGATCGAGATCACCAACGCCGGCGATCGGCCGTTGAGCGAGGTGCGGGTCGTTAATAGCTGCGATCCGGAACTGGACCAATCGCGGGCCACCGAAGGCAACACGCCCGTGGGCGACGACATCGTCTGGGTCATTGACGCCATGCCCGTCGGCACGTTCGCGCGGTTGATGGTCGAGTGCAACTGCCTCAAGGAGACCGCGGAGGCCTGTACTCGCGTGGTTGCCACCTCGAAGGAAGGCGTGGAAGCCCGGGACGAGGTCTGTCTGGAGATTCTTCCCGCGGGCGCTCCGGTGGCGCCGGGTACCGGCGGCCTGACGTTGAGTGTTGCCGATCGGGGCGATCCGGTGGACGAGGGCAAGGAGTTTTCTTACGACATTCGGGTAACGAACACCGGGCTGGTCGCCGACCGGCAAGTCACGCTGCTCGTGACCGTTCCGCCGGAGTTGAATCCGGTACCGCTTCTGACAACCGGTCCGACGCCGGCCAACGCGGAAATCACCGGTCAGATCGTCCGATTTCCGCCGATCGACACGATCGCACCCGGCGAAACCTTGACTTACCGTGTGCGGGTCGTGGCTCCGCTGAACCGGCCGCCCACGGTACGCCCGCCGGGAACGGTGCGGCTGATCGCCGAAGTTTCCAGCCTGGCCCAACCCATGGCCATTCGCAGCGAAGAAGACACAACCATTACCGTTCCCATGCCGGGCGGCACCACTGCTCCCATGCCGGGCGACGCCACGGCTCCCATGCCGGGCGACGCAACGCCGGCGCCGGGTGCGGGTGGTCTCCCGGCTCCCGGCGTATCGGGACCCAGTCTCGGACGTCCGAATTCCGGAATACTTCCTCCGGCGTAGTCGTTTGGTATACTTGCGGTGAAAAGCCGACACTGACCGAAACGTGTGCCACTGCTTGCTTGCAAGCAGTGTTTCTTGCCGGGTTTCAAGCTCGACTCCGCAGCACTGCTTGCAAGCAAGCAGTGGCACACGACTTTCTCAACGGGCTAAACGATCAAGTATTATCCCCAACGTTCTTCAGGTTCAGGATCCCTTGCGATGCCTCGCTATGTGGTGTTGGAGCATGAATGTCCCCAGGGGTTGCACTGGGATTTCATGCTTGAGGTGGACAACGTGCTGAGAACCTGGTCGCTCCCGTTTCCGCCCGACGAGCGATCGACCATGACCGCCGAAGCCCTGGCAGACCATCGCCCGGCCTATCTCGATTACGAAGGGCCCGTCTCGGCGGATCGGGGATCGGTCAGCCGCTGGGACGCGGGCACCTACCGTATCGAGCAGCAGTCGGACGCACGGTGGGAGATCGAGTTACAGGGGGCAAAGCTGCGGGGGCGGGTACACCTTGTCCGGCTAGAAGAGCCCCCCTCGCAGTGGCGGTTCGTGTTTTTTCCGACCGGCAAGTGACCGCGGGACGCCGACGAATCCGCGTCTGCCGCTGATCTCATCTCGGCTCCGCCGTTCGGACGGCTTGCCAAACGGCCTGCTAAAGCCGACACTAGATAGAGTGCGGATTCGGCCGAAACCACAGGAAAACCAACATGAGCCGTTCACTCGACCCGACCTCCCAGGGGCCTCCCGACTGGGACGCCCTCTATCGTCGCGGGACCCCGCCTTGGGAAACGGGTCGTCCGGCGGGCGAGTTGGTTCGCGTGATCGACGAAGGACTCGTGCGGCCCTGCCGGATGCTGGAGATGGGTTGCGGCAGCGGTGCCGACGCCGCGTTCTTGGCCCGGCGGGGATTCGAGATCACGGCCGTCGAGTCCGCCCCCATCGCCCTGGAAAGAGCCCGGCTGCACGCCGAGCAAGAAGAGGCCCAGGTCCGCTTCGTTTTGGGCGACGTTTTCGACTTCGCCAAGAACGCCGGTTCGTTCGATTTCATTTACGACGCGGGGTTCTATCACTGCGTTCGGCGTTGGGATCTGGACCGACTGCTCGATCTGCTCTGGCGAGTGACCCGGCCCGGTTCGTTGTACTTGACGCTTGCCGGCAGCACGGAAGAGACCGGCGAAGGAGGCCCGCCCCGGGTTTCCGAGCAAGAGATCCGAGGCGAACTGGGCCGTTTGCTTGAGTTTGTTCATCTGCGACCCTTTCGGTTCGAAAGTCCCGAACGCCCGGAAGGCTACTTGGGCTGGTCGTGCCTACTGAGGCGGCCGACCGGCAAGACCTAGGCAACTTGAAATCGAAGGAGAGAGACATGCTGCGACTGGCTATGGTGTTGATGGGGTTGCTGGTGGGACCGCTGCTGATCGGTTGCGGTCCGTCGAGTTCGTCGGAGGAGTCCAGCGGTTCGCCCAAGGGCAAAAAAGCGGGCGAAAACGTCCAGGCCTCCGAACCGTCGGTCGTGGCAGAACCCGAGGAACCCTGGGATGAAATGGCCCCCGCGCCCGAACCGCCGGAAAATGTCGACGGCGGGAAAGTTGGGGGAGCCGTGTTGGGTGCCCTGTTCCGCACCGGTGAGACGGCGGCCGGAGGCGTCCCTTTGCCCGGGATCGGTGGCAAAGCCGAGGAGAAAACTGGCGAGGCCAAGGGCGAAGCCAAAGAAGATTTCAAGATAGAATAGGAAACGGAGATCGACTTCTCGTCGTCCAGCCAGGCATTGCGGGTCTCTAGGGGCGGGTCCTCAGGGGCATCCGCTTGTCAGCCGGTCTCCGGCGGATCGTCGAAGAAATCGACGATTCCCGTCTCCAGTGAATAATCGGCACATACGACGAGGAGCCCGTCTCTTTCGATCAATGGCTTGAGGATCTGCGACTCGTGTCGCAGGTGATTGGCCGACGCGCGGATGTTCGCCCGAACGGCGTGCCACACCAGCGCCTTCGGGTCCTCCCGGAGGTGTGTCTGGAGCAACGCTTCCACGGACGGCCGGATGCGGTCGATGACCGAACGGAGATTTGGCGAACGGATTTCCGTCCCGCACTCAATTTCTTCCAGGGTGGCCAGAACGGCCCCGCACATGGAGTGGCCCAAGACCACGATCAGCCTTGTGCCCAAGTGCTCTGCCGCATACTCGACGCTGCCTACCTGAGGAGGAGCCACGATATTTCCGGCCACGCGGACGACAAACAGGTCGCCCAGGCCCTGGTCGAAGATGATTTCCGCCGGCACGCGCGAGTCGGAACATCCGAGAACAACGGCCAACGGCTCCTGGCCCGCCAACAACTCGCTACGGCGTGCCCGGCTAGTGAGTGTGCTGCGATCTCGAACGCCCGAGACGAAGCGACGATTCCCTTCTCGCAGGTGCTGGAGTGCTTCGATCGCTGTGATCATTGATGCTGGCCCTCGTGCGGATTGCGAATAATATCACTCGCCGGACAGCGATGAGGGGTAGAACCTCGTCGAGTTGGGCCGCCGAGTGGTAGGTAGTGTATCAAAACGCGCCCGGGGAGGGTAGCGTTTCCGGGGGGAGGGGCGACCGAGATTTGAAACGCCGGGCTCACCCCGGTTTTCCCGCCTATTGCCCACTCCGCGGCGGCAAAACGCTTGCAATATGCCCCCCGCCTGCCGTACAATGGTAGTAGTAGAGCAAATCAAGCACCGGCTGGGCAGTAACACTTCTCTTGGGGGATTGCCAATGACCGGGATTGGCTGGTTCCTGATAATCGTCGCCATCGTCGTCGCGGGCGTGTTGTCGCGCGTCTGGCGACCGCTGCGCCGCCGAGTCGGCCAGCATCGTCTGGCCGACGCCCAACGGCTCTTCCATCTCCAGCGCGAACGGCTGGAGGCCAAGTTTGTCGAGCTGGCCACCGGGCCTTCCCATCCCGTGACCGCCGACTGGATCGATTGCGATTTCGACGACGGGGTGGCCTACGTTCGCAGTCGCCAATCCGGGCGGCTCGCGGCGTTCGTGGCGGTGACCGCCCTGGCCGACCAACCGGGTCATTCCCTCTCCCCGCGGGCCGAACGGCCGGGCAATCTGCGCGACGCCACGGCGGTGTTCTTCTTCGACGGCCAAGGCTGGGACACCGAAGGCCGGCTGGTGATCAATCTCCGGCCCGCCGAAGTCATCCGCTTCTATCGCGACGATCTCGAAGTCGTCGGCCGCGAACGGGCCGGACGCGCCGGGCGAAATACGATCGCGTGACGAGCTAACGTTTCAAAGGCACTGTCTTCAGCCCATAAAACGGATCGTCGTTGGCCGCGATCCAACGGTCCAACTCGGCGGCCAGTTCGCGCTGGGACTTTCGCCGCGCCGGATCGCCGGCCAGATTGACCAGCTCGTGGGGATCGTTTTCCAGGTCGTAAAGTTCTTCGCCGTGGTCGATGTACTTCATGTACTTCATCCCCGCCGTGCGGATCATGCGGATCGGGTTGACCCAGCGCTGCTTGCCGTGATATTGGCCGATGACAAACTCGCGGCGCGGCACCTCGGCGGCACCGGTCAACAGCGGCCGAAGCGAGAGGCCGTCGGTGGCAATCGGCTCCATGCCGGCGAACTCGCGGATCGTGGGCACCAGATCGACGTTGACCGTATCGTAATCGGCAATCCGCCCCCGCCGCACACCGCCGTGTGTGCCCGGCACGCGAATCAGCAGGGGCACGCGGACCATCTGCTCGTACATGAACGGCCCCTTGAACACCAGCCGGTGGTGCGTATCCATGTCGCCATGATCGGACCCGATGATGATGATCGTGTCTTCCCACAGCCCGGCCGCGCGAAGGGCTTCCAGCACCTGGCCCATCTGACGGTCGACCAGCCGGACTTTCTGGCGGTAGAAATCGTGGTACGCTTCCCAAACGTCTTGGGCGGCGCCGTGAATGAACTTGCCCTGGTCGTCGGTCATAAACTGCCGATGGATCGGCGGCTTGTCGGCAAACGTCTCTTCGTGCCACGACTTGGGCAGCGTGATGTTCGGCACCGCCGGCTTATCCCGCCCGGGTCGAAAATGGTAGATGTCGTGCGGATCGGTGTACGAGACGACCATCGCAAACGGTTCTTGCCCCGCGCGGTCCGATTGCAGGAATTCGACGCTTCGGGCGGTGGTCTGCTCGTCATTGGCACGCGTGTTCTGTTCATCCCAGCCGGCGTTGCCCCCGGGATCGCCTCCCAGATGCCACTTGCCGTGGTAGGCCGTATGATAGCCGGCCTCCTGCAACATGGCCCCGATCGTCTTGGCCGCCAGCTTGTCGCCGCCGGTGGCCCCGACGTTGCCCATCACGCCGGTCTTGCTCGGATACAGGCCGGTGAGCATCGACGAGCGGCTGGGAGAACACTGGGGCGTGGTGCAGAAGGCCCGATCAAAGAGTGTCGCGTCGGCGGCGAAGCGATCGAGATGGGGCGTATCGAAGAACGCATCCTGACAGCCCAACGCCTGCCAGTGCTGCTGGTCGGACATCAGGTAGAGGAAGTTGGGACGCCGCGGCTGCTCTTCGCGCCGCTCGGCCTGAAGCGACGCCGGCGCAACCATCGCACCGGCCGTACCCAGGGCCGCATGGCGGACGAACTCGCGTCGGGAAATGTTCATGGGAGGTTCCTTCCGTATAGTAGCCATCTCGCTCCGCGAGATG
>JABMRP010000784.1 GCA_013202535.1 Planctomycetota bacterium | reverse complement strand
TGGCAGTCGTGACAGTTCACCCCCTTGAGGAAGTGGACATCGCCGGAGAGGCTCTTGGCGGAGACGAACAGCCCAGGCCGATCATCCTTGTGGGGCGGGTCCGACACCCACATTTCCTTCCCTTCTTCGCCGTGGCAGGTGGCGCAACGGTTCTCCTCCAACGCCAACTGGGAACCGGCCGGTGGCCCGGCGGCGACGTTTCCGGCGAGAGCGGCAAGCAACAGCAGTGCCAACAGGTGATTCGTCAAAAATGCTCTCATTCAAGCCGGTCTCTTGCCTCAGTTCCTGTAGAAACAGCCCACCCGTGGTGCGCAGATGTTCCAGCTACTCTGTCTCCAGGGCAAGTAGATGCCCTATCAAGAGGATTTGCACGATCCCGGCAGGGCCGAATGTCGGGCCCGCAATGAGTCGTATCCGGTAACAATCCATGGAATCGCCGAATCGAGACGAACAGGCCCGTCAACCGTCAGCGATCTACTACTCGTCCCGCATTTCTTTCGGAGTGGGGCTTTCTTTGTGTGCCTGGGTCATGTGGCACTCGATGCAGATGTTCGCGGGGATGACTCTCCAGATCGAGTCACGGGCCTTCTTCTCGTCCGCCTCGTCGAGCGTCGTGCCGAACCCCTTGCAGATCTCCGCGTGCCGGCCGCCGGGCCCGTGGCACATCTCGCAGGTGTTTCCGGCCAAGGTGGGCGTCGACTCGACGTCCTTGAAACCGGTCGGTTTCCCGAAACCGGTCGTGTGGCACTTCAGACACTTGCCGTCGCTGCGGTACTTCTCGGGAAGCAGCTTGAAAGTCTCGGCGTGCTTCGTCTTCTTCCAGGACATAAACTGCTTGAAATGGCACGATGCACATTCCTTGAATCCGATGTAGGGCTGGTCTGCCGGCGGAGCCGGTTCGGGCTCGACCGCCGAGACGTCCGCGGAGGCACCGGCCACCGGAAACGGATGCGCCCTGGGCGCGGTGGCCCAGACCGCGGCCATCACCGCCACGACCCCCACCCCGCAGACCGCCGCTCGCAACTGCTTGCGCATCCCTGTTTTTCCCCTTCTTTCTGCCGCCAGACAGCCAATCCGCGGAATTCACCGAATCCACGCGCCAGCCTGCATTTCTCTACCACCACCTCATACGAGTCTAGCATCCGCACGATGAAAGAACGATGAAAGTTGCTGCTATTTGCCAAGGTGTTCGTGTCTGAAACTTGCAGCGCGAGTCCGCAGACTCTAATGTGGAAAGGGGTGGGCAATGCGATCCTCCCCATGTCGGCAATCTCGAATCCGATACCCATCAGCAGTGGTTCGATTCCGAAACGGTGGTCTCACCTTCAACCGCGCACCGGTGGTACTCCCAGCGAGTCCCCGCTCGATCATGGAGAAGTCGTATGAGTGACCGTGCCGCGAGCAACCCCGGGGAAGGGACGACCCGGCGAAACTGGGTGCTGAAGATCCTGGCCGGGGCCATCGGAGTCACCGGCGGCGCCCTGTTGTATCCGGTGGTCCGCTTCCTCTGGCCTCGGGAGGTGACCTCCTCGGGCGCCACCTCGGTGAAGGCTCCTTACTCGGCCAGCCAACTTCGGCTCAACGAAAAGGGCGAGTGGCCGTCGCCGTTCGACTTCGGCGGGCAGCCTTGCCTGCTCATCCTCACCGCCGAGGGAACCAAGAAGCAGGCCAATGGGATCCGGCTGCAATCGGAAGACGTCCGGGCCTTCAACGCCGTCTGCACGCACACCGACTGCACGGTCCAATACGAGCCCGAGCAGAAGCGAATCTTCTGTGCCTGTCACCTCGGCGTCTACGATCTCAACGGAGTATGCACGGACGGCCCACCGCCGCGTCCCTTGGAGTCCTATAAGGTCGACGTCCGGGGAGAAGCGGGAAAGGAGGAGATCTTTGTCTCACGAACATGACGCCGTCGCTCCCAATCGCGACGGTCGGCAAGGGAAGCTGGCCATACTCCTCGATCTGCTCCCCGGTTTGCCGGAGAAGCTCTGGCACTACCTGGACGAACGACTCGGTGTCGGCGCGATGCTTCAGCTCGGCATCAAGAAACGCGTTCCCATCCACCGTACGGCCCTCTTCTACTTCCTGGGAGGGATGGCGCTGTTTCTGTTCGTGGTCCAGGTGATCACCGGGGTCCTGCTGTCGATTTTCTACAAGCCGTCGCCCGACCAGGCCTTCGAGAGCGTTCGCGCGATCATGACCGAGGTCGACTACGGCTGGCTGATCCGGTCGGTCCACTCCTGGGGCGCCAATCTGATCGTCGGAGTGCTCTTCCTGCACCTGCTGACGGCGTACATGATGCGGGCCTATCGCCGGCCGCGGGAAGCCACCTGGGTCACCGGGATCCTGCTGCTGGGGATCTTCATGGTCTTCGGATTCAGCGGCTATCTGCTTCCCTGGAACGAATTGGCCTTCTCCGCCACCAACGTCGGCACGGCGCTGACCGAGACGGTACCCTTGATCGGCCACCCATTGAAGCTGCTGGCGCGTGGTGGAGAGAACGTCACCGGCGACACGCTCAGCCGCTTCTACGCGCTGCACGTGGCCATTTTGCCCATGGCGGTGCTGGGGTTGATGGGCGTGCATCTGTTTCTGGTCCAGAAGCACGGGATGAGCGTACCCGACCAGGCGGTCAAGCTCCACGGCAGCAAGGACCGAGTTCCCTCGATGCCGTTTGTTCCCCACTTCCTCCTGCGGGACGCGGTGGGCTGGTATCTGGTGCTGGCCATCCTGGCGGCGCTGGCGGCGCTGTTCCCCTGGGA
>JABMRP010000783.1 GCA_013202535.1 Planctomycetota bacterium | reverse complement strand
CCCTCGTAGTACACCTCCCGAACCGGCCCCGTCTTCTCGCCCCAGGTGGCCTCCGGGACGGTTTTCAGGCCATCCATGTCCCACGGGCCCGTGTTGCGCTCGGCTTGGGCACAACATGCCGCCGCGAGAGTGGTGAGCCAGAAAACGAGCGGCACGATTCGGAGTCGAAGGCGATTCATGGGTGAGTTCCTCGGGGCTTTCTAGATCGACCGGCTGACCAGCACGACGTCTTCCTCGCTCTCGGCGTCCAACTCGAAGCCGCGTTTTCGGAAGGTGGCCAACATGCGGGAGTTTTCCTTCGAGGTCTCGGCGACGACTCGATGCACACCCCATTTCTTCGCCACTTCCAGGCTGTAGTCGGTCAACATGCCTCCCAGCCCGTGTCCGTGCCAGCGGTCGGCGACGATTACGGCGTATTCGGCCGTCTCCTTGTCGGCGTCGGCGACCAGTCGCCCCACGGCGATCAGCTTGCGCTCGCCGTCTTCCTCCACCTCGGCCACGATACCGATCTCCCGGTCGTAGTCGATGAAGCAGTAGCGAGCGGCCATTTCGTGGGTCGTTTGCTTGAACAGGTAGCTGAAGCGGAACCACAGCGACTGCGTCGAGCAGCTTCCCAGCAGATCGTGCCAGAGCGGCTCGTCTTCCGGTTTGATCGGGCGGAGTACGATCGGGGTACCGTCCTGGAGCGTCCGTTGCGTGACGTACTCCTCCGGATAAGGCCGAATGGCCAGATGGGCGTAAGGCCGGACCGAGTGCGCCGCCAACTCCTGATCGATGACCACGCGAGCGTCCAAGGCGATCACGTCGTCCGGAGTGACCAGCAAGGGGTTGACGTCCAGTTCGGCGATTTCCGGATAATCGGCCACGAGGTACGAAAATCGCATGAGGATCTCGATGAGCCGATCGATATTCGCCCCGGGCTTGCCCCGATATCCTTTGAGCAGGGGCCACGACTTGAGCGACTGGAGCATCTCGCGGGCCAGGACTTCGTTCAACGGCGGCAGGCCCAGGGCCCGGTCGCGGAAAACCTCGGCCGCCGTGCCTCCCATGCCCACCATAATCACCGAGCCGAAGACCGGGTCCTTTTTCGTGCCCAGAATCAACTCGAAACTGGTCGGGTAGCTGACCATCTTTTGCACGGTGACGCCGACGATCTGGGCGTCGGGCTGTTTCTCGGTCGCCCCCTCGATAATTTTCGCATAGGCCTCGCGAACCTCGTCGTCCGAACTCACGTTGAGCACGACCCCGCCGACGTCGGTCTTGTGGGTGATGTCGGGCGAGTGGATCTTCATCACCACCGGATACCCGTACTGCCGGGCCACTTTGACCGCTTCGTCGGCCGCCCGCGCCAAGATCGGCTTGGTCACCGGTATCTCGTAGGCTTCCAGAAATGCCTTGGAGACGTTTTCCGAGAGGATCTCGTTTCCCTCGGTGAGGATCGTGTCGAACACGCTGCGCAGCCGTTTCCGATCCAACGGGAAGGCCACCGGCAGATCGCGCGGCGTTTCGTGAAGAATCCTCAGGTTTCGCGCGTAAGAGACCAGATACATGAACGCGCGAACGGCCTTTTCCGGCGTCGTGTAGGTGGGAATCCCCGCCTTGTTCAACAGGGCGACTCCTTCTCTGACCAGTCGGCCACCCATCCATGCCGCCAGCACGGGTTTGTGGGCCTTGGCCGCGACTTGTCCCAGGGCACGCGCGGTGGCCGTCGGATCGGTCATCGCCTGGGGCGTGAGAATGACCAGCAAGGCGTCGACGTTTTCGTCCTTCAGCACGATTTTCACCGCATCGGCGAAACGATCGGGCGGCGCGTCGCCCAACACGTCGACCGGGTTGCCATGCGACCAGAACGGCGGCAGGGCCTCGTTGAGCTTGTCCATCGTCTCTTCCGACAGATCGGCCAGTTCGCCGTCCAGGGCGATCAGTGCGTCGGTGGTCATCACGCCGGGACCGCCCGCGTTGGTGATGATTGCCAGCCGGTCACCCTTGGGTGGCTCCTGCCGGGCCAACAACTCGGCACAGTCAAACATGTCGCCGACCTCGAAGATCCGCACGATCCCCGCTCGGTGAAAGGCGGCTTCGTACACGGCGTCGACCCCCGCCATGGCACCGGTATGGGAAGCCGCGGCCTGAGCCGATTTGGCGAACCGTCCTGCTTTGTACGCGACGATCGGTTTGGTTCGAGAAAATGCTCTAGCGGCCGACATGAACTCGCGCGCTTCGGTGAGCGATTCGATGTATAGGATGATCGAACGCGTATCGGTGGCCGCCCCGAAATAGTCGATCAAATCGCCCATCGTCACGTCGAGCACGTTACCCACCGAGACGAAATAGGAGAAGCCGATTCCCTCGTCGCTGGCCCAATCGAGAACCGACGTGCAAAGCGCGCCGGATTGCGAAATGAAGCCGATGTGGCCCTTCTGGGGCGTGGAGGCGGCAAAACTGGCGTTGAGTGAAATACCCGGCACGAGAATCCCCAGGCAGTTGGGGCCAAGGATCCGCATCCCATCGAATTTGCGCTGCTCCTCGATCACCTCCTGCTCCAGGGCCCGGCCCTCGGCCCCGATCTCGCGGAAGCCGGCCGAGATGATGACGATACCCCGAGTGCCCGCCTCGCCGCAAGCGCGGATAATACCCGGGACCGTCGGGGCCGGTGTGCAAATCACGGCCAAGTCGGGGGCGTGTGGCAGGCTGGGGATGTCGGCATAAGCGTGGATGCCCTGCACCGACTCACGTTTCGGATTGACCGGGTAAACGACGCCGCGAAAACCCGATCCGACCAGATTTCGCAACACCGTGTAGCCCACGCTGCTGGGGGAATCGCTCGCGCCGATCACGGCAACTCGCTGTGGGTCGAAGATTTTGTCCAAATTGCGGATACTCAACGTTCAGCTCCCGGTAAAAAGGCAGCGCAAGAGTGGGGATAGGGACACCCGTCAAGGTAGTGTCGTTAGAGGCCTTCGCGTATTATAGTAAATCGACGGGAGATAGCGAATTATCAAGGATTGGGATGACCCGTCGTGTTGCAAAGACTCTGCTGAACGGAGAAGATGCACGGCATGAGAAGGTTACATCGATCGCGCCGGTCGAGTCACCTAGGCAGTCAGAAGCAAATGGCAAACATTTAAGGATAAGAGATGCCCACGCGTCTGCCCAGGGGGACCAAACACGGACCGCTCCACGCCCACGCCGTCGCGATCGCTATTTACACCGCCTCGCTCGCCGATAGAATGCTCCCAGCGAATTCCCGCCGCAACACCCGCTCCCGTTGG
>JABMRP010000782.1 GCA_013202535.1 Planctomycetota bacterium | reverse complement strand
GAAACTGGCCTTCTCGATGCGCGACGACCGGGGCCTGTTTCAGGTGTTCGAGATCGACGTCGACGGGACCGGCTTGCGGCAACGGACGCCCGGCGATCAGCCCGACGTGGACAGTTACGATCCCTGCTATCTGCCCGACGGCGGGTTGGTGTTTGCCAGTTCGGCCTGTTTTCAGGGCGTGCCGTGCAATAAGAGTTCGGTCGAGGTGCTTTACCGCCTGGACGCCGACGGGGGCAACCTGCGCCAGCTTTGCTTCGAGCAGGATCACGATTTCAACCCGGTGATGTTGCCCAGCGGGCGCGTGCTCTATCTGCGTTGGGAATACTCCGACCTGCCGCACGCCACCAGCCGGATGCTCTTTTCGATGAATCCCGACGGCACGGGTCAGGCGGCGTATTACGGGAGCGGCTCGTACTGGCCCAACGCGATCTTCGCGCCGCGCCCGATTCCCGGCCGATCGGGCCAGGTGGTGGGCATCGTGGCCGGTCATCACGGCTCGCACCGCGAGGGCGAGTTGGTACTGTTCGACACGAATCGCGGGCGGCATGAGGCTACCGGCGTGGTGCAGCGGATCCCCGGCTTCGGCCAGAAGGTCGAGCCGGTTGTGGCCGACGAACTCACGGCGGCCAGTTGGCCCAAGTTCGCCCATCCCTTCCCGCTTTCGGAGAAGTACTTCCTGGTCACCTGCAAACTCGATTCGCGCGCTCCCTGGTCGATCTATCTGGTCGACGTGTTCGACAATCTGCTGCCGCTTTTCGAGCTGCCCGGTCATGCGTTGTTGGAGCCGATTCCGCTTCGCCGGGTACCTGCGCCGCCGACAGTTCCGACCAAAGTTGATCTGACAGAAGACCACGCCACGGTCTACTTGGCCGACGTTTACCGGGGCGACGGCCTGCGGGGCGTACCTCGGGGCACGGTCAAACGCTTGCGGTTGATTACCTATCACTTCGCGTATCGGGGAATGGGCGGATTGTTGGGGTCGGTTGGGGTGGACGGCCCGTGGGATATCAAGCGCGTGCTGGGTACCGTGCCCGTGCGGCCCGACGGAGCGGCCGTCTTCCGCGTGCCGGCCAACACGCCGATCGCCGTGCAACCGCTCGATGCCGATGGAAAAGCCCTGCAACTGATGCGAAGTTGGTTTGTCGGCATGCCGGGTGAAGTGCTCTCGTGCGTTGGTTGTCACGAACGCCAGAGCACGACACCGCCGGTCGATCGGCTGGCCTCGCGATTGGAGCCGTCGCCCATCACGCCCTGGCACGCCGCACCCTACAATTTCAGCTACAAGCGGGAAGTGCAGCCGGTGGTCGACCGGTATTGCACGGGCTGTCACGATGGTCGTTCCGTCCAGCAGGGCGGTGCGTTGCCCGATCTGCGGGGAACCGAGCGGACGACCGACTACCAGTCGCACATCGCGGGCAACTCGGGCGGCGCCGGCGGCCGCACCTTCTCCCGCGGCTATTACGAAATGACCCGCTACGTTCGCCGCCCCGGCATCGAAAGCGACGCGCATCTGCTGCCGCCCCTGGAATTCCACGCGGACACGACCCAACTGGTACAACTGCTCGCCAAGGGACACCGCGGCGTGCAACTGGACGACGAAGCGTGGCGGCGGTTGATTACCTGGATCGACCTCAACGCCCCCTATCACGGCACCTGGACGGAAATCGGCTGGGACCCGGGCACGCAGCGCCGGCGCCGCAGCGAGTTGCGCCGGTTGTACGCCGGAGTGGACGAAGATCCCGAGTCGCTGGCCGAGGTACCCGCCGAGCAAGTCGAGCCGCTCGTGCGGCGGCCGATCGTGGAGGCACCGGTGCGGCCCGTCGAGTGCCAGGGGTGGCCTTTCGACGCGGCCGAAGCCAAACGGCGCCAGGCGGCTGCCGGAGCCGTGACCCGCCGGACGGTCGACCTGGGCGATGGCTTGAGTTTCGAGATGGCGCTCATTCCCGCGGGCGAGTTTGTCATGGGAGATCCTCGGGGGGAAATCGACGAACGGCCCCAGGCCCGGGTGCGGATCGAGCGGCCGCTCTGGATGGCCACGTGCGAGGTAACCAACCGGCTTTATGCCCGATTCGACCCGGCACACGACAGCCGCTTCGAGTCGAAAAACGGCTACCAGTTCGGCGTCGAAGGTTTTCCGCTGGACGGGCCCGATCAACCGGTGGTCCGCGTGTCGTGGCAACGGGCGACGGCCTTTTGCCGATGGCTCTCGGCCGAGACGGGCCGGCCGTTTGCGCTGCCGACCGAAGCACAATGGGAATACGCCGCTCGGGCCGGGACCGATACACCGCTGTTTTACGGTGATCTGGACGGCGACTTCTCCCGACTGGCCAACATGGCCGACGCCAAACTCCGCGACTTCGCCAGCGACCCGTACACGGTTTTCACGCCCCTGCCTGCGTTTACTCCTTACGACGACTGGATTCCCCGCGACGGCCGTTACAACGACGGCGGATTGGTGACCGTCGGCGTGGGGCAATATCGGCCCAATGCCTGGGGGCTACACGACATGCACGGCAACGTGGCCGAATGGACACGAACCACCTATCGGCCGTATCCCTACGATTCGCGCGACGGCCGCGACACGCCGACGCCCCAGGGGAAGAAGGTCGTCCGCGGCGGTTCGTGGCGCGATCGGCCGGCCCGATGCCGTTCGGCCTTCCGTTTGGCTTACCCGGCGTGGCAGGGAGTCTATAATGTAGGTTTCCGTATCGTGTGTCCGATCGAAGGCGATCCGTAGACAGTCGCACATTCCCTTGTTTAGCCCCAGCACTTGTGCCAGGCGTTTCGGAAACATCCAAACAAAGCACTCAATACCCAAGGACAACCCATGCCCGCGTATTCCCGCCGCGTCTTGCGTAATCTCGCCGTTACCCTGCCGATGCTCATCGGTGCTACATGTAACTCCCCGGCAACCGTGGCCGCCGAAACGTCGGTTGGATACCTGTTGCCGGTTCCGTCGGTCGACAAACTCGGCGCCGAAGGCACCGCCGCGTGGCAATTGGCCCGAACCTCCGCCGGCGCTTCGGCCGTCATTGCGCGGGGCGACGGCACGTTTGTCGACCTGCAAGGCAAGCCGGTGAAGTTGGAGACGTTTTCGGTCCTCTGGTATCACCAGGGCGATTCCGTCGCACAGACCGGCCCGGTTTACGACGCCAAGACGCTCGCCTCGCTGCGGAAATACGTCGAAGACGGAGGCGGGCTGTATCTCTCCGGTGCCGCACTGGCCATGGTCCGCACCTTGAACATCGAACCGGTTTCACCCCGCCTGGGAGGACCGGGCAGCGATGCCAGCGGGGCGGCTCTGGTCCCGGTGCAAACGAAACATCCGGTCTTCGGGGGACTGGGAACTGCCGGCCGAACCGTGCCGTTGAGCGACACGGGCCATCCGGCCTTCGCCGATTTCCACGGTTCCGGCGGACCTTCGCGCGGGATGCTCTTGGCCCGTTCGCCCGGCGGTTCGGAGAACCCGCTGGTGGAATATGAATTGGGCAAGGGCCGCATTATCGCCATGGGCTGGCGGTTACCCCATTACAGCAACGCCGCCAACCCACACCGCGCCAACCTCGAGCGTCTGACCACCAACATTTTCGCCTATTTGGGCGACAACAAGCAATGGCGGAAGGTCGTTATCACGCGACGCCCGGGTCGCCAACCGGCGAAGATCGAGCCGGGGGTTCCCGAGTCGCAGTGGGAATCACTCGAATTGGCTATCGCCGATCTGCACGAAACGTTCGGCCCGCGGTATCCGCGTGGTGAGGAGTTTCTTCGCCGCCTTGCCGAACTCAAGCAGACCCACGACAAGGCCGCCGGACTGGCCGCTGGCGATCCGGCCGAAGGGGACACCGAGCCGTCCGATACGATCGATCTCGTCGCGCTGGACGAAATCACCAAAGCGTTTGGCCAGCTCAAAGCCGAGGCCCTGTTGGCCAACCCGTTGATGGACTTCGACCGGCTCATGCTGGTCCGCCGGAGCACGGGCCGCATGGGGCTGCCGACCAACTACCAGAGCAATTCGAGTATACCGACGACCGGTTACGACAACGAGCTGGCCGTCCTCTCGCCCGTCTCGCCCCAGGGCACGCTGACCACACTCTTCCGGCCCGAAGGCGGGCGGTTCATTGGCGACGTCGATCTGAATTTCGACG
>JABMRP010000012.1 GCA_013202535.1 Planctomycetota bacterium | reverse complement strand
CGGAACGAACTGGGCCGTCCGCATGGGGAGATCGACCTTCGCGCGTTGGATTCCGCACATGCCCGCTTTGCCGCGGGACATCCCGGCTTGGAACTCCTCTGGTTCTCCGACGTGCGCCGGGCATTGCACGACTACCTGCTGACGGCTCGGGCCATGGAAGATCAGGAGCTTTCGGCCAAGTACGCCCAACTGATGGATGCGCTGGCCGATCGTCTCCAGGCGTATGCCGAGGCGCCGGGCAGCGAGGAAGCCCTGGTGATCGGTCGGGCCATGCAATGGATGGCCGGCGCGGACCAGGCGCCGGAGATTCGTTCCGCCATCGCCCATCATTATCGCCGGCCGAACCTCCATGCCCGGGTCTCGGCGGATCTGGTCGGCGCCTTGATCGAGGTGCCCGTCGACGACGTTCGCCCGGTTCGCGACGTCATCCTGAAGACCAACGTTTTCGGCACCGGCCATACCCGGGGGACTACCCGCGGAAGCCTGGTTTCCGACGCCCGGCGGGCCGTGATTGAAGTGCGACTTCAGGCCACCGTCGAGTCGGAAACGATCGGCTACAACGGGCCGGCACGAATCTATAGCGACGGTGTCACGCAGCTCGACGGTCGAAAACGACTCCACGTCGACGCTCTGGGGATCCGTTCCTTTCCGGCCGTATCGCGGGCGAAGACCAAGACGACCATCACCGGCCTCCGCCTGGTGCGCGGGGGGAAAGTCGTCGAGAAGATCGCCCGCCGCAAGATCAAGAAGCAGAAACCCGAGGCCGAACGAATTGCCGCCCTGCACGCCCAGTGGCAACTCAACCGTCAGATGAATGAGCAGGTCGATGAGATGATCGGCGTGGCCAATTCGATCTTGGTCGATCGGATACGCAAGCCCGTGGTCGCGCGAGGCATGTTTCCCGAGCGACTCGATTTCGCAACGACCGAAGAGAACCTGCTCGTTTCGATGCTGCAGGCCGATGCCTTTCAGTTGGCCGCGCCGGGTGCGCCGCCGAAACTGAACGACGAGGCCGATCTGACGGTTCGGATGCACCAATCGTGCGTCAACAATATGGCGGCTTCCGCCCTGGCCGGCGTGACGGTGGAGGCGGAGAGGCTCCGGGAACAGGTCGGCGAATTGCTCGGGTACGTGCCCGAGGCGTTGAAAGACAACGAAGGCGCGGCGCCCTGGTCGATTACGTTTTCCAAAACGCGGCCGATTTCGATCGAGTTCTCCGAGGGCCGGTTCGAGTTGACGATTCGCGGCCACCGCTACGGACGTGGCGGGGATAGCTACCCGGCGATGAACGTCACGGCCGTCTACGCACTGTCGGTCAGCGACCGGGGATCCATCAAGGCCGTTCGCCAGGGCCCGTTGCAGGTCTTCCCGCCCGGTTTTGCGGCCGACGGTTCGCAACAGCTCTCGACCCGGGAGCAGGCCCTGCGGAATCTGCTGCAGCGTCGCTTCGAGCAGATCTTCGTCGAAGAGATTGTCGGCGGCGGGATGATCCTTCCGAGTCGGGCGAAACAGAGCCAATTGACGCTGACCGACCTGGCCTCCACCGATGGCTGGCTCTCCCTGGCGTGGCAGCGGACCGAGGTCGGGACAACCCCCGGCGTGGAACCGGTTCCCGAAACTCCCGGAGGCCTCCCCCCGATCCAGATCACGATTCCGAAGCTTGAAGACCTGCCCGACGTCCCGGGTAACCGGTAGGCATCCCGCGAGGGCAGGGAAAACGTCCCTTCCGCCCATTCCCTTGCCGACGGCCAACCCCCTATAATTGGGCAACCCCGCTCGTTGACGCGTGTCCGACAGGAGTTGTGCCATGCCCCAGGCCGTGGAAATAACGTTCGAGTGTCTACCGCTTCGCTCGATCAGCCGAAACGATGCCCCGCTGGATGCCTCGCCGGCGTTTCAGGCCCTGTGTGGGCGGATGGTCCAAGCGGCCGAGAAACACGGCCGGCATAACAGCTACTATCTGCACGACGCGCTGTGCATGTTCCGCCTGACCAACCGAGATGACACGGGAATGCTCCAGTTCCGGTTCGAGGGGACCGTTCTGACCGACACCGAGGACCAACGGACCGAGGGCGCCGACCTGAGTGTCGAGTTGGTTCGCGACACGTGCGATTGGCTCACCACGCCGGTGGTCGAGTGGTTTGCCGAAACGGTT
>JABMRP010000781.1 GCA_013202535.1 Planctomycetota bacterium | reverse complement strand
GGCCAGCGCCGTACGCAACTTGTCGCCGCCGTAGCCGCCCATCGGCGAGATCCAGATGCCCATGCTGGAATCGCGCTTGGCCAGTTCCTTGCTCAGTGCCTCGAATCCGCCCGGGAAACGGTCGAGGTTGGTCACCCACAGCCCGCGATGAAAATCGTCCCAACCGTCGTCCAATACATAGGCCTCGATCTTCAGCCCGAACGGCTTGGCAAGGTGCTCTTGGAACTGCGTGGCGGCATCAACGATCCCGGCGGCGTTGATGTGGTAGCCCAAGTCGTACCAGCAGTTGTAATGCATAAACGGGCGGGACGGCCGGGCTCGCTCGGCCTCGATGTAAGACAGAAACGAACGACGCAACTGACCGGCCGCATAGACGCCCAGCACGGACGAAAACTCGTACGGGCGCCCGGCGGTGAGCTTCAGCTTGCAGCCGAATCCACATCGCAGATCACCCGTGCCGCCCACACTGTTGGCACCCACAGGCAGCTCCACACCGGCGAACATCCCGCTCGTGGCGACGGGACTCCCCAGGACGCTGCCCCTCTGCGCGGCCTCTCCGATGCGGCAATGCAGCAGTTCCAGACCACTGATTGGTACGTCATCAGGCGCGGCGGTCAACGAAAACTCCTGACGGATGTAATGCGCGCCGTCCCAGAGAATTCCTCGCCAATCCACGGCAATGCCAGACTCTTTATCCAATAGGGTAACACGGATCGACTTTCCCGTTCGCCCAGAGCCTCCTTGTGTTTCGGAGACATCGACGATTTGTGGTCCGCCTACGATCGTGAATCGCGAGGCACTCAAGTCGAGTCGCGACGGATTGAAACGTTTCACGCCCAGGAACCGCTCGCCGTCCTTGGTGTGGACGTTTACTTGACTCGCGTCGCGAATACCACAGACGACAAATTCGCCGTCCTCCCAAACCAGGGCGATGCCCGGTCCCCAGGACATGCCGCTATCGGTCTCTTTCACGACACGGCAAGAGACAAAACGCGTCGGCTCCGGCAGGGCTCGCTCGATACAGGTCGCGCAGTTTCCTCCGGTCGCAATTTGCAGTCGGCCGTCGCTTATCGTGGCAGCGGTCCCCTGCTTCGTGGAGAGATGCGTGCGCCAGATGTCCCGGTCCAACTCGGCCTGGAAGTCCTCGGCCGAGAGGATCACGCCTTGGTCGCCGTGGATGCGAAAATCGCTGAAGCGGCATAAGCCGTCCTTGCCTCGATCACCACAATCGGTCAGCCCGCCTTGCATATCCATCTTGCCCACGCGTACCACGGCGGGCAGCTTGGCTCGGTCCGAGACTTCGTGCTGATAGACACTGCGCCAGGACTTGCCGTCACGGGAAACCATGACGTCAATCATTCTGGCTCGGATACGCATCCCGATATGGAGGTCGTCGTAGGCCACCTCGGCCGGTTCGGCGCCCGTGGCGATGTGGAACATATCGCAACCGGTCTGCTGCCAGGTCTTGCCGTGCAGGCGATCGGTGATCGATAGCGGCTGGAGTTTCCCGCCCGCGGTACTCCACGACATGGAGATGACGTCGTTGGCCAGGCGCAGTTGGCCGCCGATGTTTTCAGCCCGCGCCTCGCCCGGACGCTGGGACGGAACCCGCACCCCGACGGGCGTATCGCCGAGCGCGTAGGAGACGAAAACGAGAAGCAACAGGACCAGAGCACTGTTTCTCATGGCAAACTTTCAAGCCTCTTACAACGTCCATCCCTTGCGATACTCGCGGCGGATGTATGGGTCGGCCTCGGGGACGTTGGTCGCCTTGAGGTTCTTCGCGTCCCACTCGATCCGTTTACCCGTCCTTAGGGCCAGATTGCCCAGCAGCACGGTTTCGGTCAACGGGCCGGCGTAGCCGAAATGGGACAGTGCGGCCGGACCGCCCTTGCAGGCGGCGTGCCATTCGGCGTCCTCGTTCTTCACGCGGCGGATCGTTTGTGGCGGTTGCTCGAAGCCCTTTAGTATCGCGTCAGGTGTAATGACCCAATTGGTGCTGCGACGCTGAAAATACATCTTGCCCTTGTCGCCGACGAGGATGCCGTCGATCCCGCCGACGTTTTGCCCGGCAACGATCTCCGCCGGCGGAAGGTTCTGCTTGCCGTCTTTCTTCCCGTCGTACCAGACCAGCTTGACCGGCGGCTTCTCGCCCCGGGCGGGAAACTGGTAGGTGATCGTCGACCAATTCGGCGGCGATTCCTTGGTGGCTCCTTGGGAAACCGCCTCGACCGACGTGGGGCTGCCCAACTCCAGGGCCCAGTAGGGCATGTCGATAATATGACAGGCCATGTCGCCCAACGCGCCGGTGCCGAAATCCCAAAACCCCCGCCACTTAAACGGCACGTAGGCCGGATGGTAGGGCCGCACCGGCGCGGGGCCCAGCCAGAGATCCCAATCCAACCCGGCGGGTACCGGGGGCTTGTCGGCCGGCCGGTCGACGCCTTGCGGCCAGATCGGCCGGTTGGTCCAGAAATGGGCTTCCCGCACCGGGCCGATGATTCCCGCTTGGACCAGCTCGACCGCGCGGCGGATCGGCTCGCCGGCGTGTGCCTGGTTGCCCATCTGCGTGGCCACCTTCATCTTGGCCGCCGTCTCGGTCATCAGCCGGGCTTCGTAAAGCGAGTGCGTCAGCGGCTTCTGGCAGTAGACGTGT
>JABMRP010000780.1 GCA_013202535.1 Planctomycetota bacterium | reverse complement strand
TTTTGCAGCAACTCGATCAGCGGGCTCTTCGCCGCGCCGGCCTCGTAAGGGGCCAACATGGGCGGGGCCGATTGTGGACTGACCCAACTGGCGACCTTGGGATTGGCCAGCGCGCTGTAGGCGTCGCTCCAGTTTTTGCGCGCCCGGCCGTCGAACGTCGTTGCTCCTTCGAGGCTGATCTTGCCTCGGCCCTCGGCCACTTCCTTGCGGTTGTGGCACTCGACGCAATGCCGGTCGAGGATCGGTTGCACCTGGCGAACAAAACTGAAACCGCGCGGGTCGGTATTCAGATCGTCGAGCTTCTGGGCGCCAAGTTTCATCGCCTCGGTAGGCGCCAGGACGCGGGGTGGCGAACTGTTTTTGTCCTCATGACAGCCCATGCATGAGAACGTCTCGCCCGGCTGAAGGGTCGACCAACTTCGCATCGTCTGCACGACGTGCCCGTTGTCGTCCAGCGCCTGGAAGTAGAGGGGTGTTCGGGCCGGCACGATGAAGGCGGCCGAGCCGTCGTCATGCACTCGGGCGGTGCCCAATACACGTTTGACGTCCCACGCGCCGTTGATCGAGATGGGCGTGCTGACCAGCGCGCCGCCGGCCGGTCCGCGGTTGCCGTTGCTGCCCACGCCGGCGGCCCGGAAGTCGAGCGCCACGACGCGCAACTTCTTGATCGTTCCGCGCGGGATGCCCTCCAGCCCGGGACCATAGTAGACATCTTGCAGGAAAAACCGGCCGGTGTTGAAGCGATAATCGACGCGGCTGGGACGCGCCGGCGGCTCCTGGCGAGAGGCCAGGGGAATCGACTGGTTGCACGAGATCTTCGGATCGGCGGCCAGAAGCTCCCGCCGTCCGTCGATGTCCATGTAGTAAATGCCGAACTTCGTCTTCGACGCCGAACGCCCTTGCGCGCTGCCCTCGGGCGAATAGGTGACCAGATACTCCGTCTCGTTCAAGGGGAACGGATATTGAAACTGCTCGCCCTGGTAGCCGTACATGTCGATCCGCACGGCATCGGTCTGGCGCAGCGGGGCGATCAACTGCACGCCCGAGTTTTCCTGCCGTCCCTTGGTCGTGTCGATCAATGCCAGCTTGCCCTTCTGGTACGTGTGGTGGCCCGAGAGCACGCAAAGGATCTTTTGCGAGCCGGGGATCCCGCGGGCGTGCAGGATCGTGGTGGGAAACCACGAGTTGTTGCCGTAAAACTCGGTCTGGCCCGTGCCGTCGGCGTTCATCTGGAAGAGCGGTTGCGGGAAGAGTTGCCCCCGGTCGTTATAATCCCATCGGGTATACGTCACGCGGCCGTCGGGCAACACCTGCGGATAGTTGGTATGCACCTGGTCGAAACTGATGCGCCGCAAATACTTGCCGTCGCCGTCGCAGGTGTAGAGGTTGCTGACGTCGGCCCACCAGCAGTCGACGATCTGCTGGCATCGCGAGGAGTTGAAGATGATGTCGCCGCCCGGCAGATAGGCCGGCTCGTAGTCGGCGACCGCCTCGCCGAAGGTGATCTGGCGGATTTCCTCGGTCTGGGCGTCCATCTCGTAAAGGTGATAATCGTCTTCGGTCATCGACGTGCGACGAGCGAAAAGGACCCGTCGGCCGTCGTAGGAAACGTCCGGATCGCGCACCAGGCCGTCGGGCTCGTCGACCAGCGTGCGCACCTTGCCGTACGCGCCGTCCATCTCCAGCAGACAGAGTTTGCCGCTGTGGGGGAACGGGTTGTTGTCGCGATAGGGCGAATCGGAGACGTCCTCGGTATAGGCATAATGCTGCCCGCCGATGTCGTGGTGCTTGGTGAAGACGACGCGGCGGAGCCGGTCGAGGTGCGGACCGAGCCGCTGGGTACGACGCCGGTCGCACGCGGCCAGATAGAGCTCCATCCAGCGCGGATCGGCCGCCGAGACGTTGGCCTCCAGCAGTTTGTCTCGCGATGCGGTCAGCGAGGCATCCGACGGATCGAGCCCGTCGATCACCCCCGAAGCCAGGGCCAGCGCACTACCCGCCCCGCCGGCCGTGTCTTGGGCGATCCAATCCAGTTGGATCGCCAGTCGCAGGCAAGCGTCGGGGTCCGCTTCGCTGAGTCGGGCGATCACATTGGCCGGGCTGAATTGCTTCCCGATCGCGGTGAACTGGTCGACCGCCTCGTTGAGCCGCGCGGCCGCTTCGCGATCTCCCAGCCCGATCTTCGCCCGGGCCGCGGTCATCGCGTCGACGACGTCGTTCATCTGGGTTGCCGCCTGTTCGACCGCCGGATCATCGGCGCCGACCGCCTTGGCCAGGGTATCCAGCGCCAGTTGCGTGGCCAGATAGTCGACCGTCGGCCCGGCGTCTTCATCCGGTCCGATGCGACCCAGTTTGCCCAGCTTGGGTGTCTGGCCGTTGATTTTCCATTCGAGGATCCCGCTGGACATTCCCTGCTGCTGGCGCACTTCGATCCGCAATCCGGCCGCGCTGACCGGTTGGAACGTCACCTCGTTGAACTGGTCGGCTGCCGTGCCGTAATTCTTCGCGCCGGGAACCGGCTTCCAATCGTAGCCCGTATCGTAAAGCAACACCCACGAGCCGGGTACGCGACAACCACCGCCGGGCCGATCGTCGTACCAGTAGACCGCCACGCTGGAGACTTCCATCGGC
>JABMRP010000779.1 GCA_013202535.1 Planctomycetota bacterium | reverse complement strand
CCCAGGGCCGCCATGACGCGTTCGCAGGGACGGGTGCAGGCGATTCCCATCTCGTCGCCCGCGGCGGCATCGGCACCGCTGCGGGTCGACCTATCGGACGCCGCGACGGGTGCCTGGGAAGCCGGCGGCGGCAGGGAAACCTCCTCGGCCGACACGGGAGCCGGTTCGTGGACGCGTCCCTGGTTGATCGCTTTGCGAAGCGTGTCGCATTTGACGCCCAGTTCTTCGGCGACTTCGTTGTGGGAGTGACCGAGGGCGAGCAACTTCTCCGCTTGGACGATGACTTCGGCGGTCATGACCGAGCCGCCACGCCCTCGACGAGGTCCGTAGAAGCCGTCGATCCCTTCATGGCGATACTTCGCGACGCTGCGAAGGACACTGTTCTTGGAGACTCCGAAGGTACGCATGATCTGTGCCTGGGTACACGCACCTTGGCAACAGAGCTGTGCGGTGAACATACGAAAGGACTGACGATCATTCTCCGCGTGCTCAAAGACGGGCTGGACGCCGCAGAAGTAGGTCCACTGATCGTCTTGGCGGACCACGCTGATCAGGTCACTGATCCGAGTGGCCCCACGGGGAATCACGGGCAATAATGCTTGTGGCATGGTGGTACCTTCTTCGTGGTGGAAGAAGAGAATTCAACGTTGAAGGTACCACCCTATTTTCCTCTTTGCCTCCCCACCCTCCCTGCGTCGATTCTCCATAAACCTCGGAAACTCAAGCCAATTTCAAGCCCGAGTCGCCAAGGGGCGAAAGCCTGAGATCAGTTCTTCTGATGTTGCTGCGAGATTACTCGCGATGGTAGATTTTTGGCTGTGGAAGGGGATACCTTGCCAGCAGCCAATTGAACTTCTCCCACCGCATGCGACGCTTTCGATTGCGGCGGTTGAGCCACTTGCGCCAGGCGCGCGTCACCTGCCGATGGAAGTTCGCCAAGGAACGGCTGTTCCCGGAGACTCCGTAATAGGCGTAGTGTCCGCGGACTTTCTGGCACAGTTTGCTCCACTGCTCGCGCACCGGCCAATGCCGGTGTGTGCGACACCATTGGTAGATCGAACGAATCGAACGCGTCAACCGACTCGACATCGTCTTGGTTTTCGGCACCGGGTTCCCTTTCGGGCCTTTTCCCCAGTAGAACGTGAAGCCAAGCAAGTCGAACGTCTCGCGGCGCCCGCCCTGTCCATTGCGGACCGACGGATGCCACGGGTCGCGGAAGTCGAGTAGCCGCGTTTTCTTCGGATGCACGCTCAAGCCGAATCGGCCGAATCGCTTCGGCAGAACTTCCATCACGCGCATCGCGTCCTCGTGATCGGAGAATAAGATCACGAAGTCGTCCGCGTATCGGATCAACTTCGCACTGCCGCGAAGCCGTGGTTTGACTTCCTGCTCGAACCACTGATCCAATACGTAGTGCAGGTAGACGTTCGCAAGGATTGGTGAAATCACCCCGCCCTGCGGACTGCCGGAGTCGGGATAACTGACGTTGCCCTCCTCCATAACACCTGCCTTCAACCACTTGCCGATGTGGCGTCGCACAACGCCGTCTCGCACCCTTCGCTGGATGAACTCCCGGAGATGGGCATGGTCCAGAGTGTCGAAGAACTTTCGTAAATCGACCTCCAGTATCCATCCGCCCTTCTTCCGCTTGATCTCTTTCCGAAGGGCTTGGAGCGCGTGATGTGCGCTGCGGCCCGGTCGGAAGCCGTAAGAACCATTGTGGAAGTCTTGCTCATAAATCGGCTCGATGAGCATCACCATGGCGCGTTGCAATATCTTATCCTCGAACGTCGGAATGCCGATCGGCCGGGTTTCCGTGCCCGTCCCTTTCGGAATGTGATGACGTCGCACGGCCGGTGCTTTGTATCGGCCGTTACGAAAACGAGACAGGAGATCCTGTAGGTTGTCCTCCAGATTCTCTTCGTATTGCTTCGCCGTTTGGCCGTCGATGCCCGGTGCTCCGCTCTTGCGAGTTTTGCGCCAGGCCTCTTTCAGCCACGGCAGGTCGATCAAGTGATGAAGTGACGTAAATCCCAGTTCCGGCCGATCCATGGCCAGCACCGCTATCCGTCGCCGTTTCGTGTACACGTCTTCTGAATTACTGTGCATTCGTAGTGTCTCCCGACGAGGGTCCATAATTCCGGTGTCTCGCTTTCCTGCTCGGGTCGTCCTGGGGCGGCCTTCCCCGAGGTCAATGGTACTATCAAGACACTATGACTCCCTGACGTTCATTTCGCTTGGCTTAGTTGGTTCGCCTCGCGATACCATCAAGTGCACGACTGATTTCGTGTTCCCTCGCGGGCTCCCGATGCCGTCATGCACGAAACATCGGGCCGGGACGTTGAGTAAACCGGCCGTCCCCGGGTTGTCCCCTTGCTGCCGGTAGTTTCCGTCATGGAAACGTCAGGGTCTCTCAAGTTTCCGTGGAATCTCGAATGTTCGTCTGCCATGCTCAAGCGACCCCGGCCGGGCGGATGTTCCAGACCATGAGGAACATCCGTGTTGTCCCCGCT